>JBJHDE010000021.1:0-453 GCA_050486385.1 Planctomycetales bacterium
GGCTCAAGCAGCGTTGGGGGGTGCCGCATCCCTCGAAAATCTGCACGCCCGTCGTCCACGATCAGCGGATCTATGTCGCCTGGAGCACCCTGTTTGCCCTGGATTGGGACAATGGCCGGCAGCTTTGGAGCCAAGGCCGCACCGGCGACGCGGGCAGTTGTCTGGTGACCAGCGACGACAAACTCATTGCTTGGGTCGGCCGGGGCGACCTTTACCTGCTTGATCTCGCCAACCCCGAGGGGGGCTATCGGGAACTCTTCCAGCGTCGGGGGATGTTCTCGACCGATGCCTACCCCCACGTTGTGCTGGCCCGGGGGCACTTGATGCTCAAGGATCGGGCGGGAAACCTGGCGGTTTATCGCACCTTGGGCAACGGCTCCTAAAACGGTGGGGTTCGCGGGAATAAATCGACGCTTCAGGAGCGAACCAGAGGTTCAGCATGCGGTCTGTCTC
>JBJHDE010000021.1:463-9261 GCA_050486385.1 Planctomycetales bacterium
TGCCATGTGCGAATGTGGGTTGCATCCGTCCGTAAACCCATTATTTTGAAGGGGTTCGCGGGATGGTGGTGCGGGCTTCCCGACTTGTGGAGAGGCCACCCTCGCCAGCTTTCCCCCCTCGCTGGCAGGCACGCGGCTCAAACGTACACACGAAAAGCTTCTGACACGCGGAGGAAAAGTTCCATGGCAACCTCGAAGGGTAAGCCCACACCCGACCCCAAGGCCAAGGCAAAAGCCGACCCCAAGGCTGAACAGTCGGCCGAAGGCGGTCGCAAGAAGGCGATCGGGGTCCGCGAGGAGCTTGAGGAGATGAAGGAGCTGGGTGGCCTCCAGCTCTGGCTCCGCGACATGTTCAGGGACAGCCCGGCCTTCGGCGTGAGCTTCATTGTTCATGCGGTGGCCGTGATCATTTTGTTCTACATCACGCTGGCCGGTCCGATTCAGGAGAAGGTGGCCGAGATGATCTCGGCGCCGAATCCTACCGAGGATGAGGACGTGCCGGACGAGATTGATATCGCCATCGACCTGTCGGACCTGGAGTTGCAGGATCCGGTCGAAGAGGCGGTCGTCGAGAGCCCCGAGACCGAGATCTTGGAGAACGTCGATATCCTTGACGATCCGGCCCCGACGCTGGCCTTGGAAATGGCGGACATCAGCGACATCCACGCCGATCCGAACATGCTCAACGAGAAGGGCAACACCACGGGCAAGGGTCTGGATGGCCGTGGTGCCGCCAGCCGTGCGGCCATGGTGGCCAAGTACGGTGGCACGCCCGAGAGCGAAGACGCCGTGGCCCTGGGCTTGAAGTGGTTGGCCGCGCACCAGATGGCCGATGGTGGTTGGTCCTTCGACCATGGTCAGGCCCCGCGGCACAAGGGTCCGGTGAATGATCCGGGCTCCGAGAAGAGCCGCACCGGTGCCACGGCGATGGCCCTGCTGCCGTTCCTGGGTGCGGGCCAAACGCACAAGGAGGGCGACTACAAGCAGGTGGTGCAAAAGGGCCTGTACTTCATGGGCTCGCAGGTCAAGCTCAGCAAGAATGGTGGCGATTTCCGCGGTGGCGGCAATCTGTACAGTCACGGCCTGGCGGCCATCGCCCTGTGCGAGGCCTATGCCTTGACGCAGGATCGCAGCATCATGCCGCACGCCCAGGCGTCGTTGAACTACATCACCTTTGCCCAGGACAAAGTCGGTGGCGGTTGGCGGTACAGCCCGGGGCAGCCGGGCGACACCAGCGTGGTGGGCTGGCAGTTGATGGCGCTCAAGAGCGGTCACCTGGCGTACTTGCAGGTGGATAAGAAGACCATCGCTGGGGCCATCAACTTTTTGAACGCCGTGCAGCAAGACAGCGGCACCTTTTACGGCTACGCCTCGCCGGGCAAGGGCCAGGCCACCACGGCCATTGGTCTGCTGTGCCGCATGTACTTGGGTTGGAAGAAGGACGAGCCCGCCCTGCAACGCGGTGTCGAATGGCTCAGCAAGCAGGGGCCGATCAAGAATAACATGTACTTCAACTACTACGCCACGCAGGTGATGCGTCACCACGGCGGCGAACCGTGGGACAAGTGGAACCGCGTGATGCGAGAGCACCTGGTCCAGACCCAGATCAAGCGCGGCACGCCGTTTGAAGAGCAAGGCAGTTGGTCGAAGACCAACCCCCGCGGCGCGGGCAGCAAGGGCGGTCGGCTGTACGAGACCGCGATGAGCATCATGACCCTGGAAGTTTACTACCGCCACATGCCGCTGTACGGCGACGACGTAGGCGAAGCCGACTTCTGAGCCCGCAAGAATCGCCGGGTGACGAACCCCCGAGAGATCAAGCCAAATAGTCCTCCACCGGCGGCGACGACCCTTGTTGGTTGTCGCCGCCGGTTTGCATTGAAGGAATGAATAACCGCCGTTCGCTATTACGAATAGAAACGTGGCGCGGATTCGATGTACGATGCCCGCCAAAAGACAACTTGGTCGGCCTGCGCGACGGGGGACGGTGGTCATGACCGCAACGCGTCACAAGCCCGAGACAGCCGTCGAGAATGTCCTTTCTAAGACATTCCGGCGTAGGTCCGCCTGTGCCACGGGTCTGGCCGTGCTGATGATGGTCATGCTCCTGCTGCTCGGAATCGCCCTGTTCGAGATGGTTCGGCAAACACCGCCGCTGCGGATGGTCACGACACCGCCGCCAAGCCAGCCCGAACGCGACACAATCGAGATCGACCGTGACCTTTCGGATCTGGAGGTCGTCGATCTCTGGGAGGAGCATGTTGTCATCGATGATCTGGATCACTCGTTGAGCGGTGTGGATATCCCGGACGATCCGGTTCACAACTTGAAACGGGTCGCGGAAGCAATTCGTGACCACCGCGGCGCTCGGTCGCCCAAGGTCGCGGGCATGACCGAAAGCCAACAGGCCGTGGCCTTAGGTTTGAAGTGGCTGGCCGCCCATCAACTGAACGATGGCGGGTGGGACTTTGATCATGGGCAGGCACCGCTGCACCGGGGCCCCGTGGACCAAGCAGGGCCAGGGACCAGCCGCACTGGGGCAACGGCTGTGGCTCTGTTGCCATTCTTGGGCGCGGGCCAAACGCACTTGGCTGGCGAATACCAAGAGAGTGTTCGTTGGGGCCTGCACTTTCTGGGCACCCAGATCCAGCTCGGCCAGAATGGCGGCGACTTACGGGATGGCTCGTCGCTGGAGAATCATGCTCTGGCGGCCATCGCCCT
The DNA here is from genome assembly GCA_050486385.1 of Planctomycetales bacterium. Classification (GTDB taxonomy): domain Bacteria; phylum Planctomycetota; class Planctomycetia; order Pirellulales; family Pb10988; genus JBJHDE01. The sequence goes on from JBJHDE010000021.1 coordinate 3,185, forward strand.
GTGCGAGGCCTACGCTTTGACGCAGGATCGCACCATCATGCCGCACGCCCAGGCGTCGTTGGATTACATCACTCATGTCCAAGACAAAGTCAGCGGCGGCTGGCGCTCCAGCCCAGGTCAGCCAAGCGACATCAACACATTCGGCTGGACGCTGATGGCGCTCAAGAGTGGTCACTTGGCCTATCTCCAGGTCGATAAGCCGACCATCGCCCGGGCCACCCAATTTTTGGACTCCGTCCAACAGGACGGTGGCGCCTTCTACGGTGACACCGCGCCGGGTATGCACCCCACGCCGACGGCCGTCGGTCTGCTCTGTCGGATTTATCTGGGCTGGAAAAAGGACCAGCCCGCCCTACAACGCGGCGTGACGTGGCTTAGCCAGCAGGGGCCTCGTGAGACCGACATGCTTTTCAATGTCTTCGCGACCGAAGTATTGAGTCGCTCCGGCGGCGAGGAGTGGAGGCAATGGAAGCACGCCATCCGCGGGCGGTTGGTCAGCACCCAGGTCCGTTGGGGAACGCCGCTGCATGAACAAGGCAGTTGGACTCCGGCCGACTGCGGACACGTTCACGAACAAGGCGGCCGCCTCTTGGAAACGGCGTTGAGCATCATGGCCCTCGAAGCCACGCACCGCCGCGGCCACTACCCGCTGAACGGCCGTGACGAGGACGAAGCCGACTTCTGAACGAGGCGGGCGTGTCGACGGGCTGGTCATCTACTGATCTCTGCGCACGTCTTGGAACAGTGCGGAGATCAGTCGGTTTGACCTGCGTTGTCAAAGCCCACCTGGCACACCACCCCGAGTCACACGACCGATTCGGCATTGACTGCCGGAATCAGGAGAACCAACCACGAAGCACGCGAAGAGCGCGAAGGGTGGGGCACGACATCTTCGCGCTCTTGGCGTCTTCGCGGTTCAATGTGACTCCCCTTCTAAGTCTCCCGCTGCCTCTTGGCTTGTTCCCAAACTTTTGCAGGCGAGAGCAGGAGGCCTCACGCGGCTCATCACGCTGGAAATCTGAAGCCTGGTGCTCTTGCTTCAACAAAATATGTGCCACTGCTTGCTCGCAAGCAGTGCGATAGGCCGATAGCCGTTGAGCAGTCGAGTCGAAGGGCAACCGTTCCAGGCAACGTGAAGGGTTTCCAGCACTGCTTGCCAGCAGGCAAGCAGTGGCACACCCGCGCTGTGCCGGCCTGGTGCCCTTGCTTCTTCACCAAGTGTGTCACTGCTTGCTGGCACGCAGTGTGATTTGCCGATAGCCGTTGAGCAGTCGAGTCGAAGGGCAACCGTTCCAGGCAACGTGAAGGGTTTCCAGCACTGCTTGCAAGCAAGCAGTGGCACACCCGTGGCGGGGCCTCGGGCGGGATCGCCCGCCCCAGGGACGTTCTTGGCAACCGTCAGCGGGCCTGCTGGATGGCGGGTGGTGGTCAGGCGGGGGAATTCGCGGTAAGTTCGCGGGCGTGCGTTTGGCGAACTCCCCCTGCCTTGTTGGCCGCATGGCGTGCGGCTCTTGACCGATGAAAGTCTTTGTCTCGCGTCGGATTCCCGAGATCGGGATCGAGAAGATTCGTTCCGCCGGCCACGACGTGACCGTCTGGCCCGAGCGGTTGCCCCCGGATCACGCCACGCTCGTGGAGCACACCCGCGAGGCCGATGGGCTGGTCAGCCTGTTGAGCGACCGCATCGACGCGGCCCTGCTGGACGCATCGCCCCGGCTCAAGGTGGTCAGCAACTACGCGGTGGGCGTCAACAATATCGATCTGGCCGCCGCCACCCAGCGGGGCGTCCGCGTGGGCAACACGCCCGGCGTACTGACCGACGCCACGGCCGACATTGCCGCGGCGCTGCTGTTGGCGGCCTCGCGGCACCTGGGCCAAGGGCACGTGGACGCCATTTCCGGGGCCTGGAAGACCTGGGAACCCACCGGCTATCTGGGCGTGGACCTGCGGGGCAAGACCCTGGGCATTGTGGGCATGGGCCGGATTGGCCTGGCCCTGGCCGAGCGGATGCACGGCGGGTGGGGTATGCAGGTGATCTACACGAGCCGCTCGCCCAAGCCCGAGATCGATCAGCAGCTCGGCGCGCGGCGGGTCGAATTCGACGAGTTGCTGGCCGAGAGCGACTTCGTGAGCATCCATGCCGATCTCAACGAGCGGACCCGCGGCCTGTTCGACGCTGCGGCCTTCGCCAAAATGAAGCCCACGGCCGTGTTTATCAACACCGCCCGGGGCCAGCATGTGGTGCAGGCCGACCTGGAGGCGGCCCTGCGGAATGGGACGATCTTTGCGGCGGGCCTGGATGTGACCGATCCCGAGCCACCGGCCGACGACGACCCGTTGCTCAAGCTGCCCAATGTGGTCATTGCCCCGCATGTGGGCAGCGCCACCTATTCGACTCGCGAGGCCATGGCGACCATCGCCGCCGACAACTTGCTGGCTGGATTGAGTGGCCAGCCCTTGCCGCATTGGGTCAACCCCGAGGCCGCCCAGTCGGCTGGGCGGTGAGTCGCTCGTCGGGCCAGCCGCTCACATCGTCCAAGCGCCACACGCTGTAGCGGCGGCTGCGATCCGAACCCAGACCCGCTTCAATCTCGCCGGCCGCTTCGGTTTGTCGGGCGACCCGCGCCAGCGGTTCGGGCACGGGTCCGCCGTCTTGCACAATCACCAGCAGGCTGCGGCCGGCCACCTCGCGGGGACCGCCCCAGATTTCGTGCTGCGAGTCGATCGTGGCGGGGTTCCAGCGGTACACGCGGGGCTGATCGGACAGGTAGTAGGCCAGGGCACTCACGGCGGGTCGCGATGTGGCGGCCACCACGACCAACCTGTCGCCATCGGCCCAACGCCCGCGCACTTCATCGGCCTGTTGAGCCAGGGTCTTCCAACCGCTGAGCCGGGCCAAGGGATCGACGGCGGATCCCTGCCAGCCCAGGGCCGGCAACAACCACGGGGCGGCCATGACCACGACGGCACAACTCAGGCCCGTGGCCACGCTGGCCGCCAGGCACCGAGGTCGGGCACAGGCCGGAACGAACCACCAGCCGGTTATGCGCGAGGCCGTCGGCTGGGCGGTCGGTCGCCACAGGGCCGCCGGACGCACCAACCACATGGTGGCCAGCAGCAGGCCGGCGATGTAGAACGGCGCTGGCCAGTTGGGCTGGACACGCTGCACCAGGCACAGGGCGAACACCGCGGCCAAGGGCGGTCCGCTGAAGCAGTACAGAAAACGGCCGGCGGGGCTCAGATGCCGAAAGCCCAGGGTGGCCACCACCAACGCGGCGATCACCATGGCCCAGGTGACCGGCGAGAGCACGCCCGCCTGCCCGCCGAGACTCTCGGCGAAGATCACGAGCCGCTGTCCCAGGTCCAAGCTCTTGGTGCCGAAATGCTCGCTGGTGTGCTGCACGGTGATCCAGCCGTGTCGGGCGTTCCACACGACAACCGGCACCAGAAACAGCAGCCCCGTCAGGGCCCACGACCAGAACCACCCGCTCAGCAGGCCGCGGCGGTACTCGGGCGTGGCCAACAGAAACAGGCCCGCAAGGGCAAAGAATCCCAGCATGGTTTGCTTGGCCAGCAGGCCCACGCCCACGGCCAGCACGGCCAATACCCACCAGCCGGCGAAGGGCTGGCCCTGGTGGGCTCGGCGGGCCAATTCCCAAAAGCTCCACAGGGCCAAGATCCAGCAAAACAACATGGGGGCGTCGATGGTCATCAGCAGGCTCATCGCCACCTGGGCCGGTGTGGCGGCGGCCAGCACAGCCGCCCAAAAGCCCACGGCCGCTCCCCCGAGGCTGCGGCCCAAGTAGAACACGGGAATCAGCAGCCCGGTGCCCAACAGCACCGCGGGCAGCCGAATCGCGACCTCGGCCGATCCCAGCACCGCGGTGGCCGACGCAATGATCCAGGCAATCAGCGGGGGCTTGGAATAGTAGCCGTAGTCGAGTTGCCGCGACCAATCCCAGTAGTACGCCTCGTCGGGCGCCAACTCCAAGGGCACCACGGCCAGGTAGACCAGCCGCACGGCCAGCAGGACCCCCAGCAGCACCCAAAACAGCGTCCGCCAGCCAGCATCCCGGGTGGGCGTGTCATCCATCGCGCGTGCGTCCTTGCCTGAAAGGTGCGGCGACCCGCCTGGCCGCCGCGGGCGGAGTCTAATACCGACAGGCCCGAGCGATCAACGTCGCTCCGGTGATTCCGAACAGAAAGTCCGCCAGCCAGATCCCATAGGGGGGCAGCCAACCAGCCACCGCCCCCTGCTCGCCGATCACCAGCAGCGGGTAATAGACAATCAGAATCGGCAAGATGCAGAACAGCAAACACGAGAACACGTCGCGGCTGCGACCGAGCACCGCGATGGGGATGCTGAGCATCGCGAAAAACAGGCAGGTCAGGCTCTTTGCCAGGCGATTGTGCGGTTCCACCTTGAGCCGCCTGAGCTGATGCTGGCGGGTTGCCAGCATCGATTCGATCTCGCCTCGGCCAGCGGCCTCGGGGGGGAGGTCGGCCAGTTGGTACTCCAATTCGCGAATGTCCCGGCGGACCATCGCCACGTATCCCGGCAAACGCCAGCCGAGAATCGTCGACGGCCGCCCGGGATCCTCGCCGTAATGCAGGTTCGTGTCGAAGGGGATCACCTGCCGGAATTCGTCCTCGAAGTGCAGGCGGTTTTTGCCGCCGACGTCGATCTCGCCATCGTGGCAGATCAGGGTCATCGCGGCGCTTTCGACATCAATCTCGATGCGGGCCTCGGCACAGACCAGCGAGATCCGCGGCACCGACCCCGTCGAACGGATGGTAATCACCGGTTGAATGAGCGTGCGATCCTGGACCTCGCGGACCACGATACCGAACCCGGGGCCCTGAAACACCCGCTCGGATTCGAGCGTGCCGTAGACGACCTCTTCCACCGCGGTGACGACCAGGCGGTGGAACATCGGACGGCACCATCCGGCGTTCAGATCGAACAGCATCCACATCAGCACACTCAGCGAGGCCGCCAGGGCCAGGGCCGGCCAAATCACGCGGACCGGGTGAATGCCCAGGCTCTTGATGGCCGTCAGCTCGTTGCTGGCAGACACCCGCCCAAACACGGTGGCCGTGGCAAACAGCAGCGAGCCGGGCACCGTGAAGATCAGGATTTCGGGCAGCACATAGGGAAAGGCTTGCAGAATGAGCGACGGGCTCAGCCCCGCTTTGAGCCCCTGGCGGACACCGCCCACGAGGGTCAGAAACAGGGTGAGCATCAGCAGCGTCATCAAGAACAGACGCAGCACTTCAAAGAGGATGTAGCGGGTCAGAATTCGCATCGCCGCTCGCAACCACGGTTTCGATCGATCAGGAGTTCGGCCAGCACGAGTTCTTGTATCGAACTTCGCGGAATGGCACCCGCCCAAAATCGGCGGATTTGGTCGAAAATCGCGGAGCAATCCGAAATATCGGCACAATTCCTCAAGACCTTGGCCCCTCAGAACCGAAACCAGAGATACGACCGGCTCGGTTTCGCCGGAGCCAGGGCGGGGCGAGAAAAGCGGCGTTGACCGCAAGTCGCCTCAGTCCGTAGACTCCCCGATCTCATCCGCGGGGCGGACCAACGATGTGTCCCTAGGCCGATTTCTCCCGAAGTCGCCCATCGTATGTTGGCCCCGGAAGCCGCACCGGCCGCTCGATCTCACTCCCCTCGGCCTCGTCCGGGAGCCATTCGGCCATGACACATCGCGCCCAACTTGCCCAGCCGCACGGTCACGGGTTGGCCCTGTGGGTCAGCTTGCTGATGGCGGTGAGCCTCTGCGGCTGCACGAAAAGCGTGTTCCGCGGCCAAAGCCAGGAAATCGAGGTCGAACCCACCCGCGAGGCCTCGACGATTCGCGATGTCGCCTTGCCCTACGGCTTGCAGTCCCGACCGGTGGAATCGGTGGGGCTGGTGACCGGCTTGCAGGGCACCGGCAGCGATCCCGCGCCCGGCGAACTGCGCGAGGTGCTGATCAACGAGATGCAAAAGCGGGGGGTGCATGCGCCGCAGCAGGTGCTGGCATCCCGCAGCACGGCCATGGTGCTGGTGCGGGGCTTCATGCGGCCAG
>JBJHDE010000021.1:9271-19510 GCA_050486385.1 Planctomycetales bacterium
GTGCCCTGGAAGGCGACCGCTTTGACCTGGAGATCCGCGTGCCTTCTAACAGCGAGACGACCAGTCTCCGCGGTGGTCACCTGCTACCGGTACAGCTTCGCGAGTTCCGCGTGTTGGGCGGATCCTTCCGCGAGGGCGAGGTCCTGGGCCACGGCACCGGCTCGGTGATGGTCGACATCGACGAGGACGGCGATCCCAACTCGAAGGTCATTCGCGGGCGGGTGCTGGGTGGCGGCGTGGTCAAAAAGACCCAGCCGCTGGCCTTGGTCCTGCGACCGGGAAGCCAATCGACCTTCATGAGCCAGCGGGTCGGCGAGGCCATCGATCGCCGCTTCAGCTTCCATCGCCAGGGCGTCCGCGAGGGCGTTTCTAAACCCAAGACCGACAAGCTGATCGAGCTGGCTCTGCACCCCCGCTACAAACACAACGTCGAGCGGTACTTGCAGGTGATTGGTGCCATCGCCCTGCGGGAATCGCCCACGCAACGCGCCGACCGCATCGAGCAATTGACCGACGAGTTGACCAATCCCGAGACCAGTGCCCGAGCCGCCCTGCGGCTGGAGGCCATCGGTCCCGAAGGCGTGGACGCCCTGCGAAGCGCCGTCAAACACCCCAACCCCGAGGTCCGCTTTCACGCCGCCGAGGCCCTGGCCTACCTGGGCCGACGCGAGTCGATCGCCCCCTTGGCCGAAATCGCCCGCAACGAGCGGGCCTTCCGGGTGTTCGCCCTGACGGCCTTGACCACTATGGGCGATGACCTGGGGGCGCACGATGCCCTGATCCAACTGCTGGACGTGGCCAGCGTCGAGACCCGCTACGGGGCGTTTCGGGCGTTGTGGACCATGGACCCGGCCAACTCGCCCTTGCGGGGCGAGGTGCTGGGCGGCCAGTTCAGCTACCACGTGCTCAACACCGAAGGGCCCTCGCTGGTGCATGTGACCCGCAGCTTCCGGCCCGAGATTGTCCTGTTTGGTGCCGAACAGACGCTGATCACGCCGTTTGTCTTGGAGGCCGGTCCGCGAATCCTGGTCAACTCCAGCGGCGGCGATGAAGTGACCGTCGTGTTGGCGGCCGTCAATCAGCCCGAACAACGGCGGACCGTCTCCAGCCGGCTGGATGAAGTCATCCGGGCGGTGGTCGACATTGGCGGCACCTACCCCGACGTGGTCCAGCTTGTGAAGTCCGCCAGCGACCAAGGTGCCTTGCCGGGGCGATTTGCCATGGATGCCCTGCCCGAGGCCGGACGCACCTACCGGCGCAGTTCCGGCGGCGACGACGAACTCCGCGACCCCCGCGAGACGATCACCGGCAGCGAACTCGAACCGGTCGCCTCGGAGCAACCGGTCGAAGTGAGCCCACCCAGCTTCGCCGAGCGTTGGTTCGGTTGGATGCCTTCGATGGGCGTCTGGCGTTGATGTCACGGGGCACGCGCTCGCTGATCGGCGGATTCCGCGCGCGTGGCCCCGTCTGGACCGTTCCCCGAGCCCAGGCTCACTTCCGCAAGTGCTTGTCGGCAAAGTCCAGATACTGCTGCCAGTCGTACTGCTTGACGTCGTGTCCGCCACTGCGGATGTGGTAGCCGATGGTCCCATGCACGGGTTCGTCGACGGCGGGCATGGTCTTGACTGGCAGGCCTTCGGTCCCAAGCAAACGATACACGGCATCCGCGCCCTGGGCGGCCAGGAACTCGCCTTTCGGATCGGCCCAGCGGTCGCCCTCGGCACTGGCCACGTAGACGGGCCGGGGTGCCATCAGCGCAATCAGCATGTGCTGGTCGACCGGCAGGGCGTCTTCGTTGTTGTTGTACTGCTTGAAATTCTCGCAGAACCAGTGTGGGAACGAATTGTTGATGCGCTGCACGGTCTCGCCGAACTTTCGACGGGAGAGGGCCGCGCCGCCGCAACCGGAATTGTTCGAGATGACCAACGCGAAGCGCTCGTCCTGAGCGCCGGCCCAAAGCGAGGTCTTACCCAGCCGAGAGTGCCCCATCACGGCCACCCGCTGGTGATCGATGTCCTTGTCGGTTTCGAAATAGTCCAACGCCCGACTCAGGCCCCAGGCCCAGGCGGCGATGGTGGCCCACTCGTCGTCGGCGGGCTTGGTCTGCCCCGGTTCGTAGAACAGGGGATGCACGCCATTCTGAAACTTGTCGTGGAAATCGGGGTCGATGTCGCCACAGTAAATTGTCGCCAGGCCATAACCGCGGTCCAGAATCTCATCCACGGCCCAGCGGCTGGCACGCACGCCCCGCGACTTCTCGGTGGCCCGATTGTTGACGACCCCAAACTGGGCGTTGTTCCGCATCCATTGGGTTGAAAGCGTGATGCCCGGATCGTCGTAAATCGTGTGGTTGCCATAAAAGTTGAGCCCCAGAAACGTGGGAACCGGCCGCTCGGCGTCGCGAGGCAAATAGACCAGAATGTCCATCCAGACATCTTTGTGATCTGGATGAAAATGCACGCGAATCTCCTTGCGAACGGCCTTCCCGCCCAGGGCATTCGGCTCCTCGGAGCGAACCTCGAACCGCATCCCTTCGGCCGGTTCCGGGCTCTTGCCATAGACGTGCGTCTCGAACAGCCGCAGGATCTCCGGCCGCCGCTGCTTGACCCATTCTTCCGCCGAGGCGACCGGCTCGCCCGCGGCCGTGACCAGCGGATCGGGAAGCGTGTACTCGGGGACCTTCGCTTCGTCGTAGTTGGGCTCGAACGACTGAGCCCAGGCCAAGGAGGTCAGTCCCCACAGGGCAAGCACGGTCAGGCCGCAGATGGTACGGAGTTGGTTCATTGGAGCCGACCCTCGGGAAGAGTGTTTGCTGAGTCATGGGGGCCATCGAGATTCCGGCAGCGATCCGCCCTCGCCGCCGGCCTCCGTCGCGCAGTGCCATGATTGTCGGTCCAGCGCGAGAACTCAAGAGGCCGCTCGGCCAGCTCGTGCCAAGCGAGCGGGCGTTGGCGATCAGGGGCCGTGCCCCAACCGGGACACCCGCCAATAGCCGTTCCCTCACTTCCCGCTGTCGGCCTCGACCACCTCGACAGGCAAGAGCAAGTCCTGGGCGCGACGCGCCAGAAATGGTGGCACGGTCATTAACAGGCGCTGGCCGTGCGATTTCTCAAACTTCCAGAGGCGTCCGTCCTGGCCCGGGCCGACGGGAACCTTGAACCAGCCCTCATCGGTTTTCCCAAAATCGAGTGCGACGTTGCCCGCGGGATCGAGCAATTGGCCCGCAGGCCGAGGAGCCCAGTTGGCAATGCGCGAGGACCACCCGCCAACAAACTTCGTGCCCTTGGGTACATAAAAGTACAACGACCACTCCCCGCGAAAGTGGCTGGTCACGCCGGGTGTGTCGATGCCGGATTCGATGGTCACGGGCACATCGGCGGGCCAGACGATGCGTGTGTAATCGCCACCATCGACCGTCTCGACACGGTGGAGCCCCGCGTAGGGAGTGGGAAGTCGGATCTCGTACGTCTTGCCGTCCGGCTTGTAGCTCTCGTCCACCGCCACGGCATTCAGGTGGACCTCCTGGGGCGAGAACAGGCTGATCTTGGGCGAACGGTTCTCCCACAGCTTGGTCACCGTGATTTCCAGGTCGAGCGATTCGGCTCCTTCAGGAAGCCAGATGTGGTACCGCTGATGATCCTGCGCTGCGGTCGGAAAACTCTCCTCGGCCACATCTGGCAACTGCAATCGTTCCGCCGCCGGGACAAGCTTCTGCGAGTACTCCACGCCCTCGAAGCCCGGCTCGACCGGCTGGTTGCCCGCAATGCCCTCGGCGAGGATTGTGGCAATCTCCGCGGCCTCGAACGGGCGATCGTCTTTCAACGGATGCTGCGGATCGAGGGCGGCCTGCTGAGTGAGCAACCGGGCCCACAGGCCATAGCTGTGAACCATCATCGTGGTCCGCATCCGGTAGACGTGCCGAACCACGGTCTCCCGCGATTCTTTCCCTGCGGCAAATCCGTAATAAAGTTCGGCATGACGGGTGAAGAGGGTCAGGTCGTCGATCCGCTTGTGAACATCGGGGTCGTTCGTCGCCTGACGAGCCTGGTCCAGAAACCGGTACATGCGGCCCACAAGATCCGAAGGGGGCCGACGCTGGGTTTCTTCGTTGATGAGTCGATAAAACCCTCGCATCGGCTCCTGGGCGTCCCCAAAACTTTTGACCAGGAAGTCGTCGACAATCGCCGCGGCGTTCTGGCCCTCGTTAACATCCCACAGAACGCGACTGGCGAGGTAATAGCCCAGACCACAGGGCCCCCAACAATCACCCGACTCGGCATCGTAGAAGCGTGCGCCTTGCTTGTGAACGCGCGGGAGGAACTCTGCAATGTGTTTCAAACGCGAGGCCGATCCGCCCCGCGGCAAATTCCAATCCCAGTCGACAACACTCAAATAGTCGTAAACCCCCATCGAGGCGTTCTGTTTCTGCCAGCCTTCCATGACCTGGTCGAAGGTCAGTCCGCCGCCGATGAACGCGGTCGTGGCGCTCGGAATGACCTGAGGGTGGACAGGAATCGTCGGCGGGGCGGCGTGTTGGTTGTAGGCATACATTCCGATGGCCTTCGCTCCCAGGCCTAGCCCATTCGCCGCGGCGGCGGCCTCGTTGGCCAGCGTCACGACACGGTTGCTCACAGAGCCCAGCTTGGCGCAGTCGGCACACTCACACCATCCGCCGCCATCGCTGGGGTCGAGCGAGACGCTATCGAGTTCTGGGTTGGCCTGGAACGATCGGACCACATGGTCGACAACAAGTTGCCGCAGGCCGGGATTCGACACACAAAACTTGGCGTCGGGTCGCAGCTTACGTTCACCGTTGACCAGGGCGAAATACTCGGGATGCTCCTCGAACGCGGCCCGGTTGGCCGCGATGATCGCTTCGTAAGCGTGGCCGCTGTTGAGATCAAATCCCTTGGCCATTCTGTTGCGACGGCACCAGTCCTTGTACGGCTCGTTGTTGTAGCCCCAAAGGCCCCAGTTGTACCAGATTCGCCGCGCGTGAAACGCCGGCCGCTGGCGGTCGTCCAGGGCCACGACCAGCGTCGGTCGCTCGGGCACAATCTCCCAGGTCTCGCCAGGAAAAAACTGACGGTATCCGAGGCGATGCAGCAGATCCCAGACCGCATGCGAGACGGCCAGGTCGCTGGCGCCCAGCAGATACAACGCACCGGCGTGGGTCCGCAGCAGATACTCTTCGCGGTCGTAGGCCCCCTCGCCAAACTGGACTTCGAAGGGAAGTTCTGAAAAGTCCGCAGGGCGCCCCAGCACAATGCCGGCACCGCCCGCACCTGGCTCCACCCTGAACGTGGCCCCGCTGATGCGATCGAGGTAGTCGGCCAATTCCTTCGCCGTCTCCTGGACTTCTGCCGAGGCCTCCGAGCCTACCGTAATCGCCAACGCCGCGCGACCCTCCCGTGCCAGTTCGACACGGGGCGGTTCAGCCGCGGCCGCAACCGCGAAGGGCGATGCCATCCCCAGCACCCAGGCCCACAGGACGTGTTGAAGGCCCCTGCTGCTGTTCACACGCCAGGGTGCAGCGTATCGCTGGATGGCAGCACATTTTGCAAACGTTTCCAGGGTTCGTTGCGTCCAGCGGAATCCGCGAGAAGCTGTCATCGTGCGTGTCATTCTGTTCGCCCTCAGTCGAGATGCTGTGGATGCCTGACAGGGAGGCGGCACAGTGGTGGGAGGCTTCTCGCATCCTCGAGAGTGTTCCATGGCAGGGCTCGCTAGGAAACAGCCCTCACCAGCCCCACCCGCAGCGAACCGTCATGATTGTCGGTCAGGCAGCAGAACTCAAGAGGCCGCTCGCAATCGGACAAGCTCGGCTCCTATCGCTGACGGAACCTCGGCTCCCGGGGGCAAGCATCCCGTGCGGTTGCGTTGCTCTCCTTCCCAGCGACTGCCGAAGACCAACACCGTGCTTCGGCGCATCACTTGAACTGACATCGGATCAATGATAAATCCGGCAATGCGGCAGCGCCTTGCGCAGTTCCTCCACTCCCGCGTCGGTGACCTGGGTGGAGAGAAGGTGCAGCGATCGCAAGCTCTTGAGGTCGGCTAGATCCTTCAGGCCCGCGTCGGTCACTTGGGTGTAGGCAAGGTTCAGGGTTTGCAGGCTCTCCAGGCCGGCCAGTTCCTTCAACCCCGCGTCCGTCACCCGGGTGTGGGCCAGGTCCAGCCATTGCAAGCTTGTCAGGCCAGCCAGTTCCTTCAGCCCGGCGTCCGTCACATAGGTGTAGCGAAGGCCCAGCGTTTGCAAGTTCTTGAGGCCGGCCAGTTCCTTCAGCCCCGCATCCGTCACCGGGACTCTATACAGAGAGAGCGCTTGCAAGCTCTTCAGTTTGGCCAGCTCCTTCAGCCCGGCCTCCGTCACCCGCGCGAAGGAAAGGTCCAGCGATTTCAATTTTTTCAGGCTGGCCAGTTCCTTGAGCCCTGCGTCGGACACCTCGCTGTTGGAAAGGTTTAACTCCTGCAAGCTCTTCAGCCCGGCCAGTTCCTTGAGCCCGGCGTCGGTCAGTTGGGTGCCCTCTAGGTCCAGCGTTCGCAAGTTTTTCAGGCCTGCCAGTTCCTTGAGCCCGGCGTCGGTCAGTTGGGTGCCCTCTAGGTCCAGCGTTCGCAAGTTTTTCAGGCCTGCCAGTTCCTTGAGCCCCGCGTTGGTCACATAGGTGCGGCCAAGATTGAGCACTTGCAGGTTGTTGAGGCCTGCCAGTTCCTTCAGCCCTGCGTCCGTCACTTCGGTGAGGCTCAGGTTCAGCCCAAACGCGACCGGCGGAGGAGGGAGCGTCGGCAGTACGCCGTCGCGCCAGTCTCCGAATCGGATTGCCGGCAGGTCGCCGGCCTGGGGTTCATCCCACTCCAACTCCTCAGGAATGCCAACGGAGTTATGCCGTATCCAGCCGACCCTGGCCCCGGCCTCCTCCCAGGCCTCGACAATCTCCTTGGGCAAGGGTTGGGGCGGATCGGGCTCGTCGGCCGCCTGGAGCGAGCAGGGGGCCAGCGCACTGAACGCCAACAGCATCAGGACAGGCCAACCGCGCAGGGACGAGGGCCAGAACGAAGAGGACGGTTGCATAGGTTACCTCGTTTCCTTTGGCTTCAAGGAATCGCCGCGTTTCGGTGCATCGCTCGAACCGACACCGGATTAGTGACCAACATAGCAATCCGGCAGCGCCTTGCGCAGTTCCTCCACCCCCGCGTCGGTCACTTGGGTGTTGGAAAGCCACAGCCATTCCAGGCGCTTCAGGCCAACCAGTTCTTTCAACCCCGCGTCGGTCACTTGGGTGTTGCCAAGAGAGAGATTGCAGGTTCTTCAGGCCCGCCAGATGTTTCAGCCCGACGTCCGTCACCTCGGTGCCGTCAAGGCGCAATTCTTGCAAGTTCGTCAGGCCCGCCAGTTGCTTGAGTCCCGCGTCTGTCACCCGGGTGCCGTCCAGGGTCAGCCATTGCAAGCTCTTGAGGCCGGCCAATTCCTTCAGCCCCGTGCCAGTCACTTGTGTGCCGCCAAGAGAGAGCGATTGCAGGTTCTTCAGGTCCGCCAGTTTCTTGAGCCCGGCGTCTGTTACTTCGGTGCCGACAAGGCGCAGCGTTCGCAAGTTCTTTAGGCTGGCCAGTTCCTTCACCCCCGTGTCCGTCACCCGGGTGTCGTCAAAGTACAACGATTGCAAGCTCGTCAGGCCAGCCAGGTGCTTCAGCCCGGCGTCCGTCATTTTGCTGAACCTAAGGTCCAGCGTTTGCAGGTTCTTCAGGCCGGCCAGGTTCTTCAGCCCGGCGCCTGTTAATTCGGCAAAGGTAAGCTTCAGCGCTTTCAGGTTTGTGAGGCCGCCCAGTTCCTTGAGCCCCGCGTCCGTCACCTGGGTGTTGGAAAGGTCCAGCGATTGCAAGCTCGTCAGGCTGCCCAGTTCCTTCAGCCCGGCGTCCGTCACCTGGGTCTCACCAAGGTCCAGCGATTGCAAGTTCTCCAGGCCGGCCAGTGCCGACAGTCCCGCGCCGGTCACTCTGGTCATCGTAAGATTTAACATTTGCAACCTCTTCAGGCCAGCCAGTTCCTTCAACTCCACGTCTGTTACCTGGGTGTTGAAAAGGACCAGAGAAAACGGCGTCGTCGGGAGTGGGAGGGTTGGCAGTACGCCCTCTGGCAAGCTTTCGAACTGAAACGCCGGCAGGTCGCTCGCCTGGGGTTGTTCTCCACGCACCCACTCTGGATAGTCACCGGGGCTATATCGTATCCAACCGAACCTGGCCCCGGCCTCCTCCCAGGCCTCGACGATCTCCGTGGGCAAGGGTTGGGGCGGATCGGGCTGGTCGGCCGCCTGGAGCGAGCAGGGGGCCAGCGCACTGAACGCCAACAGCATCAGGACAGGCCAACCGCGCAGGGACGAGGGCCAGAACGAAGAGGACTGTCGCATACGTTACCTCGTTTCCTTTGGCTTCAAGGAATCGCCGCGCTTCGGCGCATCGCTCGAACCGAAAGCGAATCAGTGACCAACATAGCAATCCGGCAGCGCCTTGCGCAGTTCCTCCACCCCGGCGTCGGTCACCTGCGTGTTGGAAAGGTACAGCCGTTCCAGCGGTTTCAGGTCAACCAGTTGCTTCAGCCCCGCGTCTGTCACTCGGGTGCGTTCAAGGTCCAGCCATTGCAGGGTCTGCAGGCCCGCCAGTTGTTTCAGTCCCGCGTCCGTCACCGGGGTACCGGCCAGGTCCAACTTTTGCAGGCTCTTCAGGCCCCCCACCTCCTTCAGCCCCGCGTCAGTCACCTGAGTGGAAACAAGGTGCAATTCGTGCAAGTCTTTTAGGCCCGCCAGGTCCTTCAGCCCCGTGCCGGTCACCTGGGTGCGGTCAAGGTGCAATGTTTGCAGGTTCTGCAGGCCCGCCAGTTGTTTCAGTCCCGCGTCCGTTACCTCGGTGCCGGAAAGGTGCAACTCTTGCAAGTTGTTGAGGCCTGCCAGTTCCTTGAGCCCCGCGTCTGTCACCGGGGTGTTGGCAAAGCGCAGCGATTGCAAGCTGTTTAGGCCCGCCAGCTCCTTGAGCCCCGCGTCCGTCAACAGGGTGGTGGAAAGGTTCAGCGATTGCAAGCTCGTCAGGCCGGCCAGTTTCTTCAGCCCGGCGTCCGTCATTTCGGTGCTCCCAAAGTCCAGCGTTTGCAGGTTCTTCAGGCCCGCCAGGTCCTTCAGCCCCGCGCCCTTGACTTGGGTGTTGCTAAGCTTAAGCGTTTCCAGGTTCGTCAGGCCGATGAGCTCATTCAGCCCAATGTCCGTCACCTGCGTGATGGAAAGGTCCAGCCATTGCAGGTTCTTCAGTCCAGCCAATTCCTTCACCCCCGCGTCCGTCACTCCAGTGAACCTAAGGTTCAGCGTTTGCAAACTCTTCAGGCCGGCCAATTCCTTCAGCCCCGCGTCCGTCAACCGGGTGCCGGCGATGTCCAGCGTTTGCAAGTTCTTCAGATCTGCCAGTTCCTTGAGCCCCGCGTCGGTTAAGCTGGGGCCAGGAAGGATTAGTGTTTGCAAGCCCTTCAAGCCGGCCAGTTCCTTGAGCCCCGCATCCGTCAACTGGGTGCTATTGAGGTTGAGCGCTTGCAAGTTGTTGAGGCCTGCCAGTTCCTTGAGCCCCGCGTCGGTCACTTGGCTGTAGTCAAGGCCCAGCCCAAACGCGACCGGCGGAGGAGGTAGCGTCGGCAGTACGCCCTCTTGCCATCTTGAGTAAACAAACGCCGGCAGGTCGCCGGCCTGGGGTTGTTCTCCCCGGATCCACTCCAGGTTGCCGTTGACATGCCGCATCCAGCCCTCGACGGCCCCGGCCTCCTCCCAGGCCTCGACGATCTCCTCCGGCAAGGGTTGGGGCGGATCGGGCTGGTCGGCCGCCTGGAGCGAGCAGGGGGCCAGCGCACTGAACGCCAACAGGGCGAGCACAGGCCAACCGCGCAAGGGCGAGGGCCAGAACGAAGAGGACGGTTGCATAGGTTACCTTGATTTCTTGAGTATCCCAGGAGCGCCGCACGATGGGGACGAGGGCAGGGCGTGGTCCTGTGCAAGCGGCCTTCCAGTCGACGCAACGCCCCCCCCTGGCTTGACTAGTATACCCGCCACGAGCAAGGCCATGGAAGGCTCGCGGGTCACCGCCGGGCGTGCATGTTTTAGGGGCTGCCGATTTGCGGTATCGTAAGCGTTTGACTTGCGTCCGAGACCACTCGCCGTGGGCCCCGCCGCGGCGCCCCAGGCCCACGCGTTAATAATACCCAAAAAG
>JBJHDE010000022.1:0-19507 GCA_050486385.1 Planctomycetales bacterium
CTGCCGCCCTCCTCGCGCCGGCGGCGCGCGGCGCAGGCGGTTCGCCGCGCTGCGGGCTCCCTGGGTACAACCGGAGCCGGGGCGGCATGGTCCGCCGCAGAGCGCCGCGCGGGTGCCGGCGCAGGCCGTCCCGCACTGCAGGGAAGAAGCCCGCCGCCGCGGAAACCCGACCCCGAAGACTGTCGGATCGTCCCAATTCGTACCGGCAGGGAGGTGCCGCCGCCGCGAGTCCGAGTGACTCTGCGTAGTTCCGACAAACGCGAAGGCCTGGCTCTGGAGGCCGTGGAGCCGCCGGCTGACGGATCGGTGAACTTGCCACAACCGCCGTATCAAGCCGCCGTGGGTTGGCACGACGGACGGCTGCGGGTGGTGGTCAACGGTCGGCTACTCGACGAGCGTTCCATCGACCAAGTTGAACGGATTTCTTTGCACGGCGGACAAGGACCAGCCGTCGCCTTCCGACTGCTGGGTGGCCCCCTGACCCCGCTGCGGCCCCGCCCCGACGCTCGTGGCGACCGAATCACCCTATCTGGGGGAAACGAGGTTTTTGGCCAGCTTCAACCCCCCATTGAATTTTCGTCCGCCTTGGAGTGGGGGATGCGTTCCGCGGCCGGAACCTTCCAACTGCCGGCCGCTCAGGTGGCTTGGTTCGCTCCCGCGCGACAGCCAACACCGGTCACTGGGACAGCCCCGGGAGTCTGGGTCCGGGTGGTGGTCCGCCGGTCTCGCCAAACGGCTTCGCCGCCGAGCGAGGGTTTCTTGCAATTGACCGGTCGGCTGGCGAGCGTCGCGGCGGATCGAATCGCCATCGAGCACCTCGACTTGGGCCGCGTGGTTGTCGCCACCGCCCGGATTCGCGAACTGGTACCGCTGGGCCCCGCCCGCTGGCGGCTGGCCGCGGGTTGTTGGCATCTGGGCAACGAAGCCCGCTTCGACTGGCCAATTGTGACGCCCGAGACCACCGACTTGCGTTTGGCCGTCCGCCTGCCGGACCAGGCCCCGCGGCAGGGGCGATTGCTGGTGGATGTCCACGATGTGATTGCCGCCACGGGCCGCTTTGCCGACGAATTGGCTCGCGGTCACTTGACGACGACCGTGATGATCAACGGTCAAGCCATCGGCACGCTGCACGCCGCCGAGGCGGTGGATCGTGGACGCACGCGAGCCCTGCCCATTCCCGATGGCCTGCTGCGGGCGGGCGACAACGAGATCCAATTCCTGCAGGCCCCGGCCTCGCGACGGCCGCACGAATTCGACGACTTGCTGATTCAGGGCGTGTGGCTCGAACCCGCGGCCCCGGCCCGTTAAGATACCGGTCCCGGTGGCGACCGCGGTGGCGGGGGCCCCCATTCCATGGCTGGCTGGGCTCAATGGCTGGCTGAGCGATTCTGGGAGACGCAATGACCGCGGCGGTGTTCGGTTTTTTGGGGGCGGGGCGGATGGCCACGGCCCTGGCCCAGGGGTTGATCCGCGGTGGCATGGTGCCGCCCGAACACCTGCTGGCCAGCGATCCGGTCTCCGCCGCCCGCGAGGCCTTCTCAGCGGCGACTGGGGCCGAGGTGCTGGACAATAACCTTCGCCTGGTGGAACGCGCCCAGGTGGTCGTTCTGGCCGTCAAGCCGCAGCAGTGGGAAGCCGCCGTCGGGCCGCTCCGGGCGGTGTTGACCCCGGGGCACCTGGTGGTCTCCATCATGGCCGGCGTGACCCTGGCACGGCTGCGAGCGGCACTGGGCCCCGATCCGCGGTTGGTGCGGGTGATGCCCAACACGCCCGCGTTGGTCGGCGAGGGGGCTTCGGGCTTCACCCTGGCAGACAACTGCACGGCCGAGGATGCTCCGTTCGTCGAGCGGATGCTGGGCTGTGTGGGCATCGCCCAGCAAGTCAGCGAGCCGGCCCTGGACGCCGTGACCGGCCTGAGCGGTTCGGGCCCGGCGTTTGTTTACCTGATGATCGAGGCGCTCAGCGATGCGGGCGTGCTGTGCGGATTGCCGCGTGACGTGGCCACCCGCCTGGCCGCTCAGACCCTGCGTGGTGGTGCCAGCATGGTGCTGGAAACCGGCCAACACCCCGGCGTCCTTAAGGATCAGGTCACCAGCCCCGCCGGCACGACGATTGCGGGACTGACCGCCCTGGAGTCCGGGGCCGTCCGCGCGAGCCTGATTGAAGCCGTGCGGCGAGCGTTCGAGCGCAGCCGCGAACTCGGCGGCTAGTAACCGCGAACTCGGCGGCGAGTAACCGAGGTGGCTTGCCCGGTGACTTGCCACACGCCCGACCCAAACACCTACGACCAGGGAGTCGTTCATGCCCGCGGTTCTGAATGACTGGTTGCCTCGGCCTTTGCCGCTGAGCATCGATTGGGTGGAACCGGCCGATGTGGCCGGACAGCCATTGGCCTACGGAGTGCCCAACACTCCGCTGGGGCCCGTGCTCGTGGCGTGGCTTCCCGGGGGCCTGTGCCACCTGGAACTGCTCGACCAATGGCCCGACGCCCCAAACCTGCTGGCGGACGTTTGGCCCAGGCTCGCCATTAAGCAGCGTTCCCGCGAGGCCACCGCCTGGGCCGAGCGAATTTTCGAGGGCGATCCTGATCAATCGCTGAGCGTGGTCCTGGCCGGAAGCCCCCTGGAACGGCAGACCTGGCAGGCCCTGCTGACCATCCCCCTGGGGGAAGTCCGCAGCTACCAGCAGGTGGCCGCGCTGGCCAATCGCCCGCGAGCGGTCCGGGCGGTGGCCTCGGCCGTGGGACGGAATCGCTTGGCCTACGCGATTCCCTGCCACCGGGTGATTCGCAGTTCAGGCCAAACTGGCAACTACCGTTGGGGCGGCGACCGCAAGCAACGGCTGCTCGATCTGGAAGCCCGAGCCGTGGGCCGCAACCAGCCCTGATCAATCCCGCGGCTGATCGATCCCCGGACGAGGCCTCGCACGATCCCTTGTGGCGAAAACTCCGGCGAATGTGCGGATTTGCGTTGCGTCACCCACGACACATCATTACCTTTTGATTGGTTCCCCACAAAGGTCGGATGCCCCGGGTGGGACTGGGGCGGTTCGATGTGGGGGGGCGTGGATCGCTGGTCTCGTGCTTGGAGCCACCCCGGTGGGTCGTATCGTCATGGTTCGACGAGCTACGTTCTTGATGCTGCTAGCTTGGCTCGGGTTAGGCCTGGGCGGGGTGCATGCCGCCGAGAAGCCCTCGCCCGAGGACCTGCGGTTTTTCGAGACCAAGATTCGGCCGGTCCTGGTGCAGCACTGCTATGCCTGCCACACGGCCGACGCCGAGGAGTTGGGCGGCAAGCTGCTATTGGATAGCCGGCAGGGCATGCGGACCGGTGGCGAGTCGGGACCGGCGGTCGTGGCCGGTCAGCCCGACGACAGCCCGTTGATCCACGCGCTGCGTTACGAAACCTTTGAGATGCCGCCCGACGAGCCGCTGTCCGAGGCAATCGTCAACGACTTTGTCGAGTGGATTCGCCGGGGAGCACCCGACCCGCGGGATGCCCAAACCGTGGCGGTTGCTGAACGTGCGGAAGGGGACGAGGCCGCCCCCGAGTTCTGGTCGCTGCGGCCGCTGACCGATCCGGCGCCGCCCGAGGTCGCCGACACGGCTTGGCCGCGGGACGAGATTGATCATTTCATTCTGGCCGAGATCGAAGCCGCCCAACTCCGCCCCGCGGCGGATGCCACGCCTCGGGTGTTGGCCCGGCGATTGGCCTTCGACCTGATCGGCCTGCCCTTGCCGATGGAACGGCTGGAGGCATTTGAACAGGCCTACCAGCAGGATTCCCACACCGCCGTGGAACATCTGGTCGACGAACTGCTGGCCAGTCCGCACTTCGGAGAGCGGTGGGGTCGGCACTGGTTGGACGTCGCCCGCTACGGCGAATCGAACGGCAACGACGGCCTGGGGCGGAATCCGACCTTCCCACATGCCTGGCGTTACCGCGACTATGTGATTGACGCCTTCAATGAGGATCTGCCCTACGACGCATTCGTTCGCGAGCAGATTGCCGGCGACCTGCTGGAAAGCGACACCGACGAGCTGCGCGATCGCCGCCTGGTGGCCACCGGCTTTCTGGCGATTGGCTCGAAGCCGGCCAAGGCGATGAATACCAATTTCGAGATGGACGTGGTCGCCGACCAACTCGATGCGATTGGTCTGGGGATGTTGGGTCTGAGTATTGGCTGTGCCCGTTGTCACGATCACAAGTCGGACCCGATTCCGACCCGCGACTACTACGCCCTGGCCGGCATTTTGACCAGCACCGAGACTCTCTGGGGCACGGCGGCTCACGAGAAGCTCACGGCTCCGGTGACCGATCTGCATGTGCTGAAAACCCCCGAGCACGCCCCACCGCCCGAGGGCTGGGAAGAGACCGTGCTGGTCAAGGACTCGGCCACGGGCATTCCGCGGGCCTACCCCAAGCCCAAATGGCCGCTGGGCACGCCGCTGGCCATGGGTGTCCGCGATGTAAAGAAGCCCGCCGACACGAAAATCAACTTGCGTGGCGAAGCCAAGAAGCTGGGCGCCGAGGTTCCCCGAGGTGTGCTCAGCCTGTGGCAACCGGCCGACATGGGCGAGATTCCCGCCGACGCCAGTGGGCGACGGCAACTGGCCGAGTGGGTGGCGCATCCCGAGAACCCGCTCACCGCCCGAGTGCTGGTCAATCGGGTCTGGCAGCACCTGTTTGCCGAGGGGCTGGTCCGCACGCCCGACGAGTTTGGGGCTTATGGCGACCCGCCGACACATCCCGAATTGTTGGATCACCTGGCCGGTCGCTTCGTGGCGGAAGGCTGGTCGATCAAGCGGCTGATTCGCGCCGTGGTGCTGAGCCGCACCTATCAGCAGGCCTCGCGGGCGGATGCCTTGGTCCACGAGCAGGATTCGACCAACAGGCTGTTTGCCCGACAGAGCCCACGGCGGCTGGAAGCCGAGGCCCTCCGCGATGTCATGCTGTGGGCCAGTGGCCAACTGCTGCCCGAGCGGCCCGACGGCTCGATCATCCGGCACCGCGACATTCTGGTCAACCTGGCCGGCAACCTGCACGAGCCCAGCCGGCATCGCAGCGTGTATCTGTGTTATCTGCGAAGTTCGCCGCCGCCGGAGTTGGCCGCGTTCGACCTGCCCGATTTCACCACCGTGCTGGGCAAGCGGACCTTGAGCACGGTGCCTGGCCAGGCGCTGCACCTGTTTAATAACCCGTTTGTGATTGAACAGGCCACGGCCTTTGGCAAGTTAGCGCTGGAAGCCGAGGCGTCGCCGACCGACCGCGTGGCCCTGATCTTCCGTCGGGCCCTGAACCGCGATCCCAGCCCTGACGAGCAAGCCGGGGCCCTGGATCTGGTGCAGTGGACCGCCGAGGAGACCGGCAGCGAACTGGCCGCGTGGGCCAGCGTGTGTCAGGCGTTGTTGATTGCCAACGAGTTTCGATATGTGGATTGAGTGGCCTTCGCCCAAGCGAGCCACGCGCGCGAGTATGTCGAGTGTGGATTGGACTGTTTCCCCGTGAGAATTCTTGAACGGCTGGGGTTGTCGGTTGGACGGACTGATGGATTGCCCGCCGGCGTGTGACGACCTTGGGTGTCACGAAACATTGACTTGTCTGGAGAGTTTGCGATGGTCACGACCCGACGCGATGTCCTGCGAGCCGGCGGATTGGGCTTCGGCTACCTGGCCTTGCAGGCCCTGCTGGGCGGACGAGCCGCGGCGGCCACACGGTCGGCGAACACCACGCTAGAGGGTCTGGCGCAGAAAATGCCTCCGCTGCCGGCCCGGGCCAAACAAGTGATCTTCTTGTGCATGTCAGGTGGGCCGGCGCACATGGACACGTTTGACTACAAGCCACAAACCGGCAACAAGCCGCACGCCGGCTCGGCGTTCGAGTTTTCTCAACACGGCGAGAGTGGGCTGTGGATCTCGGAACTGCTACCCGAGACCGCCCGGCATGCCGACCGCTTGTGCGTGATCAACGGCATGCATGCCGACACGGGGATTCACGCCCAGAGCTTCTTGCAGCTTCACACCGGCGAACGGCTCCGCACCCGGCCTAGCCTGGGATCGTGGATCACCTACGGCCTGGGCACCGAAAACCAGAACCTGCCGGGCTTCATCAGCCTGAACACCGCCAAGAGCACGGTCTACTCCAGCGCGTTTCTGCCCAGCATTTACACCGGCACACCGATTGGCGGCAACGGCGACAGCATGTCGACCGCGTCGATTCACAACATCGGCAGCGAGCATCTCTCGCTGGACGCCAAGCGGCGACAACTCGACTTCGTGCAATCGCTCAATCGTCAACACGCTGGCCAGCGGCCCGAGCACCAGGCCCTGGAAGGCGTCATCCAGTCCATGGAATTGGGCTTCCGTATGCAGAGCGAAGCGCCGGACCTGCTGGACCTGGGAAACGAAAGCCAGGCCACGTTGGATCGCTACCGCGTGGGCCAACAGGCCGAGTCGGTGGGAACCTGCAAGCAATCGGACTTCGGCCGGCAATGCCTGCTGGCCCGGCGATTCATCGAGGCGGGCGTGCGCTTCGTCGAAGTGAATCACGGAAGTTGGGATCAGCACAAGAACCACCGTCGCGATCTGACCGCCAATTGCCAGGCTACCGACGCCCCGATTGCCGCCCTGCTGGACGACCTGGCCGATCGCGGGCTACTCGACGAAACGCTGGTCATCTGGGGTGGCGAATTCGGCCGCCCGGGCCTGACGCCCGACGACAAGAAAGACGGCACCGACCACAACTACCGGGGCTTTACGTTCTGGCTGGCCGGGGGCGGAACCAAGGCGGGCTACGTCCACGGCAAGACCGACGACACCGGCGCCCGCGCCGTCGAG
The DNA here is from genome assembly GCA_050486385.1 of Planctomycetales bacterium. Lineage (GTDB taxonomy): Bacteria > Planctomycetota > Planctomycetia > Pirellulales > Pb10988 > JBJHDE01. Next base: position 6,836 of record JBJHDE010000022.1, read on the forward strand.
GGCCAAGTCCACTTCCGCGATCTGCACGCCACCATTCTGCATGCCCTGGGGCTGCCAGCCAACGATTTGACCTACTTCCACGGCGGACGCGAGCACCGGCTGACCGGCCCCGAAGGCGGCAAGGTGGTCCACAAGTTATTCGCCTGAGATCGCCGACGCCCCGCGTCGCGCCCGGCGGGTGGCCGACTACAGCCGCCAGCCTTCGCGATAGGGCATCGACAGGTGGCTGTTGGCCGCCTCGTGGTCGGCGATGCGACCTGCGCTGGTGCGATCGTTCAGGGTCGGGCCAGGAGACCGGGTGGCGATGTTGCCCAGCATGAGCAGCTCGCTGAGCATCCCGCCGTGATCGAAGTCGGCCAGGATCGTGGGTTGCTCGCCGCGGCAGGCGTCCATCCAGTCGCGATACAGGCCCCGCGATTCGGGCAGCCGTTGCGGCTTGCGAGTCTCGACATCGACGAATCGCTCCTCGGGCAGCACGCTCACGCTGGTGCTGTGGTCACTGCCCACCAAAATGCCCCGGCTGCCCACCAGCAGCGAACCCGCCGACGCCATCAGCGAATCGGCGGCCTCGGGCGTGGCCACACCGTGATCCAGCAGAATTTCGTGCAACAGCGCGCGTCCGCCGGGCGGCAGGTCCGGCCCATGATGCCAGGTCAAGGTCGCCGGCGGCATCGTCCGCCGAGCCGGCACCTGCCAGCGGACCCGCTCCCAACGCGGATACGAGATCGGGTTCTCGCCCGAGACCTCGGCCGAGGCCTGGATCACGCCGCCGTCGCCCGCGGCCTGCCACAGCTCGTGCAGGCGGAGCGCCAAGAATGGGAAGATCGTCGTGTGCGGGCCAAAGCTGCCCAGGCCACCATTGCTGGTCTCGCGCCAGTGGGCATAGGCCATCCACCGCGGATGATAGGGCCGGTCGGGCAGCGGCCCCAACCAGGCGTTCCAGTCCAGTGCCTCGGGCACGGGTTCTTCGCCAGTTGGCAACATCTGGGCATCGGGGCCACCACGACGAAACCAGATGTGGGCCTCGCTCACCGGACCGATCGCCCCGTCCTCGACCAATTCCATCGCCCGACGCAGAGCATTGGTCCCCGTGCCGGGGCTGCGAAAGGTCACCGGCTTCCGGGCGGTCTTCGCCAGCTCGCGCAGCCCCCGGGCGTCGGCGATGGTCAGGCCCAAGGGCCGTTCGGTACACACCGGCCAACCCGCGCGGAGCGCCGGGCCGCAGGTCACGCCATGGAGGTGGTCGTAGTGCGAGACGACCAGGGCATCCACTTCGTCGGCCAGCTCGTCAAACAGGGTCCGCGAATCGGTAAAGAATCGGACTCCCTGGCCGCGGGCCTTGTTGGCGTAAAGCTCGCTCAGCCGCTGATCCTCGGCCCGCTCGCCGGCCAATTGCTGGGCGACCTCATTCCACATGGTGCGGGCCTTGTCGTGGTTCCGCCGATCGGGATCGCCCAGGGCGACGACCTCGGCACCGTAGATGTGACTGGCTCGCAGAAAGTGCTGGGCATTGTACATGGTGCCAAACACCGCCAACCGCAGCCGGTCATTGGCCTCGGTGCCCACGACGCTGCGGGGCGAAGCCAGAATCGTCAGGCCCGCCGCGGCCGACGCCTGTTGCAAAAACGCCCGCCGATCCACGCCCTGGTCTTGGCCCTGCATCGCGCTTCCTCGTTGGCTGGTGATGGTGAATGGTTTGTGGATCGCCGAGAGCCTGGCTCTGCTGGCATAGCCGACTCAAGGGTCGAGACAGGTCAACCGTGCTACACCTGACATGGTCTCATGATGGGCACGCTTCAATCCAATGCCCGCGGCAGTCGACAAGGTGCGGCCCTCAGCCGCCGATCGTCCAACCGTCGCGATAGGCGTAGCTCAGAAAGCCTTGGGCCTCATCGTGATTGGGAATCGTCCCGGCGTGCGGGTGGAAGTCGAGCGTCTGCCCGGGAAAGCGCGTCGCCAGGCTGCCGACGTTGAGGAACTCGGCGAAGGCGGCGGCGTACTCAAACCGCGAGATCGGCTCAATGTCCTCGCCCCGGCAAGCGGCAAGCCATTCGACATCGTGCCCCGGCGAGAAGGGCAGCCGCTGCGGCCGACGCTGTTCGACATCCGCAAAACGATCGCCCGGCAGCAGGCGAATCTGGTTGTTGTGACTGTTGGCGACCAACACGCCGCGCTCGCCGACAATCAAGCAGCCGGCGTAGGGCAACAGCTCCTCCAGCAGATCCTCGGGGGCACCGTGGTCGCGGAGAATGGCCGACAACTGCTGCCGCGAATCCGGGGCGTAGTCGGGTCGGGGACCATGATGCCAGACAAAGCGGCAGGCCGGCAGGTCGCCCCGAGCCGGCACCCGCCAGGTGATGCGTTCCCAGCGGGGATACGACAGCATGTTGACCTCCGAGCATTCGGCCTCAATGCGGATCGGCGGGGCCTGCTCGTCGTCCCACAGTCGGGCGACCTCCAGTGCCATGAACGCCAGGTTGGCCGAATGCGGGCCAAAGTTGCCCAGCTCGCCGATGCTGGATTCCCGCCAACCAATGCGATTGATCCAACCCGAGTGGTAGTCGCGGTCGGCCAACTGCGCCAGCCACAGATTCCAGTCAAAGCCCGCGGGAATCGGCTCGCGGCCTTGCGGGGGTTGCTGGTAGTTGCGGCCCCCACGGCTGAAAAACACATGGACCTGTTCGACGGGGCCCAATGTGCCATCGCGGAGGATTTCCAAACCTCGGCGGAAGGACGGGCTGGAGGCTCCCTGGTTGTTCATCTGCGTGGGCAGACCCGTCTCGCGAACCAGTCGCCGCAACGCCCGGGCTTCGTGGGCGGCGATGGTCAGCGGTTTCTCACAGAAGACGGGTTTGCCGCTTTGCAGGGCGGCAGCGGCGATCACCGCGTGGGTATGATCCGGCGTGGCCACGACCACCGCATCGATTGAGTCGCGGGCTTCGTCCAGCATGCGACGATAGTCGGCAAACACCTTGGGTGGATTTTCGACCAAGGGGCCGTAAATGTCGCGGGCGGCTTCGCGCTGCTGGGGGTCGTCGCTTTGCGACCACTCGGCGGCCCGCTCCTTCCACATGGTGTGGACCCGCGCGACCTTGACGGGATCGACATCGCAGCCCATCGCGTAACCCACGTTGTCGAATCGATGCAGGCCCTGCGCAAAGCTATGAAACGCCCCATAACCGGCCATGCCCACGACGGCCAGATTCAAACGCTCGTTGGCCCGCGATCCCAAGGCCGTGCGGGCGTCCGACAGGCACAAGACACCCAGGCCCGTGGCCCCGGCGGTTCGCAGAAAGTCGCGGCGCGTGGTTGTGGTTGTCATCGGAAAACCGTAGGGCTGGGGGTCGAACTTCACGGAGCCTTCTTGTTGGTGGTAATTGTCGCCCGGGCCCATTGCAACCCGGGGAGGCCACCGGGCAGCGACTGACTTGACCCTGATCTCACCCCCCACTAGCCTTGTGGGGTGCCTGATCGGCAGCTCGTTGGGCAGAGCGGGCGAACCCCGTGCTGCTGGCGGTCCTCTGTTTTTGGGAGTGTGGACCGATCGGCCGCCCTCCTGACAGCTCAGGGCCAAGTCTCGGGTGTTCACGCTCGGGGAATGCAGACTCCTTTGTATTCGGTGGGCGTTGTCCGCAACGACCGGGCACGGGGTTATTGTGTGTCGTCGATCGGGCCCCGAGGTGCTCGCCGACGATGCGGGGTTCAGGTCGAAAACCGTTGAGCAAATGCCATGTTATTTGAAAGTCGTCAAAACACCGCCGAGGTCTCCGAGGCCTGGATCCCCGTCCGCGATGCCTACCTGGCCGGCCATGCCCGCGAGGCCTGGCAGCAAGCCACGGCCCTGCGCGCTCCCGGTGCGCTGCGGATCGCCAACGATGCGATTCTCAATATCGAAATCGCCCGGGCGTGTTCGGCCCATCGGACCTACCTGGCACTGACCCGCATGGCCTTGCGGGCGTTTCCCGATGACCCGATCGTCCAGTTCTATTACATGCGGATGTTGCTGACTCGTGGCTGGTACATGGTGGGCATCGAGTTTCTGCTCGAGCGGCAGTCCACGCTGGGCCAGACGCATCCGGCCCTGTGGGCCACGGAACTGGCCAACCTGTACAGCAATGCCGGCTTCGAGCGATCGTGCCTCCAGTGGTTGGAGCGGGCCCGTCAGCAACCGGGCGTCGATGAACCGTTGGCCCTGTATGCCCAGGCCGGTGCGTGCGAGGGACTCAAGAAGTGGGATGCCGCCATCGAGTTGGCCGCTCAGTGCGTGCAGGCGGCACCCGACTGGACCCGGGCTCGCGTCTACCTGGCCAATTGCCTGTTGGCCCGCGGTCGACTCGACGAAGCCCAAGCCGAACTGGCCGAGGCCCAACGTCGCGGCCACGAAGAAGCGATGGTCGAGATGGTGCAGGCGATGCTGGCCATGGCGTTGGGCCGGTTTGAGGACGCCCGCACGCAATTGGAAGGTATGCTCGCGCGGTGGCCGCAGGCCGATTTTGTGAAGTACGTGCAGCGGACGCTGTGCATTTTGTTGGTTGAGTTGGGCGATCACGAAGCGGCCCGTCGATTGGCGGATGGGCAAGAGGACAGTTTTGGCCTGCCGCCGATTCCCGAGGCCACGGCGGGGCGGCACTGCTTCATTCCGTTGCCGTTGATTGCCCAGAACAAGGACCAGTGCGTTCCCACCAGCGCCGCGATGGCCGCGTATCCGCAGGGTCACCGCTACGATCCCGATACGCTCTTTCGCGAGATGCACGGTCGCGAGGGCACTCCGCTGTGGCGGCTCAGGCGGTGGGTCGAGGAGCACGGCCTGCGGCTGGTTCCCGTCCGCCTGGAGCAAGAGGCCATTACCAGCATGCTGGACGCTGGGGTGCCGTTGATCGGCACGTTGCAAGGTCCATTTAACAACCATGTCGAGGTGGTCTGCGGTTACAACGACAACCTGCGGACCCTGTACGTCCGCGATCCTGGTCATTGGGTCCCGATGGCCTGGCCATGGGATTTGGCGCTCAAGCGGTATGCCCTGGACGACGGTCTGCTGGCCGTGATCGACGCGCAGCGCACCGACGTAATTGCCCTGGCCGAGCAGTGGAAGTCGACCACCTGCCAAGCGGTATTGGACCTGACCCAGGCCGTGGCGCAGGGTGAGCGCGAATTGGCCGAGGCCGCCTACGCCGCCATTCCCGATTCCAGCCCGGCGGCCAGCATCCGCGATGGCCACGCCCTGCACGTGGCCATTTCGCCGGTGACGTTTCGCGAACGCATGCAACAGATTCTGGAAGACGAAGACGCCGACTTCCTGTCGCGATTTCGCGCGCTGATGTGTCTGCCCTCGCAAGACACGCAGGCCACCCTGGAGCGGCTGCTGGCCGAAGACAACTCGCAAGAACTGGCCTGGATCTTCCGGCGATTTCTCAAGCTACAACAGTTGATGGCCGAGGGCCGCTGGGCCGAGGCCCTGCCGTTGACCGAGCGACTGCTGCTGCGTGGTGCCGGCGTCGCGCAATTTTGGGAAGCCAGGAGCGATGTGCTGGCGGAACTCGGCGAGCATCAGGCCAGTCGCGAGGCCCTGGACAAGGCCATCGAACTGGAACCGCTGCGGATGTCGCTTCGCGAGAAGGCGCTCAACCGATCGGCTGGCCAACTCAAGTTCGCCGAGTACCTGGCCGAGTTTGACGCCCTGTTGGCCGACGACCCCGACGACAGGCGATTGCTTTGGGGCCGGGCCGAGGCCCTCCGCGACGGTCCCGATGGCCGCAAGTTTCAGGAGGCCACGCTTGAGGCCCTGCATTGGTTTCCCCGCGCGCCGCAGCTCTACTCGATGCTGCTCGATTGGTATCAGCTTCAGGGACGCCAAGACCTGTTCGCAGCGCTGCTGGACCAAGCCTCGACGCTGCTGCCCGATATCTTTCAGAAGCAGCCAGACGGGCCGGCCGCCGAGGAACCGCAAGCCCAAACCGAAACCGCCCAGCAGGCCGAGACCAACGGCCATCCCGCGGAGGCCCTGCCCGAAGACAAGACCGAGCTATTGGAACTGGTCTGGCGACTGTCCGACGCCCGTCGATCCGCGGCCGTCCGTCAGGCGGTCGCCCTGGACCAGCAGGGACAACTCCACTGGTACGAATCGGCCCGCCTGCTGAGTTGCCGCTTGCTGGTGGCCGACGAGCCCGACGGCCAACCCAACGATCCCCACGCGCTGCTGCCCGAGCACCCGCCCGGCGCGGCCCATTGGTACGCGCAGCTCGTGTGCGACACGCTCACCGAATTCGAGCCCAACTTCCGCACCGCCCTGGCCGTGGTTGAGTGGACCGATCGCATGGTCGGCGACGTCACCCGCTACCCCGAGCTGTGGTTTCTGCGAGTGTTGCTGTTGGAGCACGGCAACCAGGTCGAACGGGCCCTGGACGAACTGCGGCAACTGCTGGAAAAGTACCCTGCCACGGCCTCGGCCCTGTATCGCATGGGCGTGGTCAAGCACCGTCAGGAAGATCTGCACTCAGCCCGGGCTTACCTGGAGCAGGCCCTTGAGGTCAATCCCGGCCTGCTGGGCGCCATGAGCCTGTTGCAAACAATCCACCAGGCCTTGCAGAATCCCCAAGAGGAAATCGGGGCGGTCCGCATGCTGCGGCGGAAGCTGCCCTACGCCTGGGATCCTCTCCGCGACGAGTTCTTTTTGACGGCTGATCTGGACACCCACACCGCCGCCTTCGACCTGTTGGATTGGGTGGTCGACGACTTTGCGCCACGCCGCCTGGATGTGCTGCGGGCGCGGCTGCACGCGGTGGCTGGCGACCTGGATCAGGCGACCGCCGTGCTCGATCGGCTGGAGCTTGCCGATGACGAACAGGACGAAGACCTGTTGAGCGACGCCATGCAGCTCCGCGTCGCCTTGGCCGAACACAGCGGCGATCGCGATGCGGTCTTGGCCCTCTGCGAGCGCGGCCTGGCCCGTTGGCCCGAATCGACTCGCCTCAAGGAGATCCAGGCCGAGTACCTGGCCACGACCGACATCCAGCGGAGTCGTCAACTCCTGCGGGAAGTGCTCTGCGAGGGCGAACCCCAAGCCCAAACGGTCTACCAGTATCTGTCGATGAGCGATCAGCCACCACACCTGGCCGCCCAGGAGATTGTCTCGCAGTCGCATGAGGACCGCCGCATCGGCCTGTCAGAAATGTTCTGCGATGCGCTGGTCAATCCCAACTTCCTGCGATCCAACGAGCAATTCTTGCTGTGGGCCAACCAGCAGTTCCCCGAGGCCGATGTGTTCCGCTGGCGACTGGCAAATCACTACCTCGACACCCGCCAGACCCCCAAGGCCGTTCAATGGGCCCGCGACCTGTTGGACCGCAACCCCGACAATCCCGAGGCCGTCCGCACGCTCGGCCGCGCGCTGGTCAACCACGACAACCAAGAGGCCCTGCAACTGCTTCAACGGGTTTGCGAAGACAATCGCTCGGTCGACTTCCTGACCGACCTGGCCCTGTGCTACCAAGCGCTCCAAAGGCTTCGCGACGCCGAGCAACTGCACTGGGAAATCCTCGAGCAGAATCCGTTCATGGCCCCATCCTGGACGAACCTTTATCTGCTGGCTGCCCCCAAGGACAGACTCTGGGGCTACGTCGACCCGATGATTAACCAGGGTCGCGGCGTCAAAGACGAGTACTTCTTGGTCGCCACCGTGCTGATGGCACTGGAGTTGAATCAGCGGGTGCCGCTGTATTGGTTCCCGTTGGCCGCGCAGCGGCACGAGATCTTGCAGGTGCAACCGGGCTATCGCGACGAACGCTCGCGGCTGACCCACGCCCTGATGGCCTGGATGGCCCATCGCCCCATGGATACCAACGGCTGGAATGGCCTGCCGCAGGGCTTTTTGCGCGGACTGTCGGCACGCTACTGGTGGCCGCGAGGCAAGTGGATTCCGGCCAACGCCTGAGCGATGCCGGTCGGGGTGCGCGCCTCTTCGCCGCTCTGGGTGCCAGCCGGGCTTCGCCGGGCTCAGTGCGCGCCCAGGCTCCGTTCGATCTCCTGACTCTTGCTGCTCAGGCCGAACCCACGGACCGCACCGTCAGGCTTGCGGTAGGGCTTGACCCATTCGCTCATCGCGTGGGTCTCGCCTTCAAACGAGTCCTCGTTCGCCTTGTTGCCCGTCAACGCGCAACCGCTCAAAAGGACCACGCCCAGCACCAGTAACATGGCACGACGCATCAGAACCAGCCTCCTGGGAATCTGACTTCTCGGCCTCAGGTATCGACCAACTGGTCCCTGGGGCTTGAGCCCAAAGTCCAAAATTCTCAAGATTCCTGGCTCGCGGGTTCCATTCCATCTGGCCGAGAGTCCCTGCCCATGCTGGATCTGCTGGTCGTTGCTCCTCATCCCGACGATGCCGAGTTGGGCATGGCGGGCACCATGCTTCGCTGCCTGAGCGAGGGGCTCCGCGTGGGGGTCCTCGACCTGACCACCGGCGAGCCCACGCCGCGGGGGACGCCCGAGCTACGGCGTCAGGAGACCGAAGCCGCCACCGGAGTGTTGGGGCTGACGTGGCGAAAGAACCTCGGCCTGCCCAATCGCAGTCTGCAAGCCGACCTCGACGCCCGCTGGCGGCTGGCGGCGGTGTTTCGGGAGACCCGCCCCCGCTGGATTTTTGCCCCCTACTGGGAAGACGCCCATCCCGACCATCTGGCGGCCACCGCCTTGATCGAGGCCGCCCGCTTCTGGGCCAAGCTCTCCAAGAGCGACCTGCCGGGCGAGCCCTTCCATCCCGAGCGGGTGTTCTACTACTACTGCGTCCACCTGCGGCTGGCCATTCAACCGGCGTTTGTGCTGGATATTTCGCCCTTTGTCGCCCAAAAGCGGCAGGTGCTGGCCTGTTACTCCAGCCAGTTCGTCGACGGCCGCCCCTCGCCCACGGCGCTGCTGGACCGTTGGGCCGCCGAGGACGCTCACTGGGGCTACCTGATTGGCACCCAGGCGGCTGAGCCTTTTGCCTCGCGCGAACCGGTGGGGTTGAATTCACTAGCCTCTTTGGTGTGATCGACCGGAGCAATCCGCCTGTCTTGTGGCCAGGGCCGCCGCCTGCAACAACAACGGGCATGGCGCGCGGGCTCCCGGACTCGCCGCCAACCGCCGGCCAGATGCCGCTTCGCTGGCAGTGGTCGTCCGAACCGAATCGCGATAACCCCCCGAGTGATTGAGTGTTGTCCCGCCATCCCGACCTGCTTGATCCCGATCAGACCTGCGTCCTGGCGATCGATCCGCACGAGGCCCTGGTCAATCGGGTGATGCAGCCGGATCGCGTGACCGATCGGCTGCGGCGATTGGCGGCGGCCGCCGTGGTGCTGGGGATTCCCGTCCGCATCAGCCAACACGATCCCCTGCCGCTGGTGCCTGGGCTGGCCGATCCGGCCTCCTCGGCGGTGCGGCTGCCAACGCGAAACATCCTCTCGGCGGCCCTCGGCGAAGACCTGACGGGCCCCTTGCGGGCCGAAGGCCGCTTCCGTGCGGTGATCGCGGGCGTAGAGACCCATGCGGCGGTGCAACAGACGGTGCTGGACCTTTTAAGCCAGGGCTGGCGAGTGACGTTGCTGGCCGATGCTACCGGAAGTCGCGACCCGTTGGATCACGAAATCGCCTTGCGGCGGATGGAGGCCTCCGGCGCGACGCTGTCGACACTGGCCGCCGTCTTGGCCGAATGGGCCCCGCCCCGCGACGACACCCGCTGGCCCAGGCTAGCCGACTTGCTCAACAATTCCTGATGCCCCAACAGTCAGCAGAAAGAAATGAAACGTCCTCGTAGCCAAGCCGCTTTTGAACGGGCCCAGCACGTGATGCCCGGCGGCGTGAACAGTCCCGCCCGTGCCTTCGGTGCCGTGGGCGGCACGCCGTTGTTTATTGAACGGGCATCAGGCCAGTATCTGTGGGACTTGGATGGCGAGCGGTACATCGACTACATCGGCAGTTGGGGGCCGATGATCCTGGGCCACGCTCACCCCGAGGTCCTGGCAGCGCTCTCGATGGGCATGCACCGCGGCACGAGCTTCGGCGCCCCGACCGAGGCCGAAAGCGACCTGGCCGAGCTGGTCATCGACTTGGTGCCTTGTTGCGAGATGGTGCGCTTCGTCAACAGCGGCACCGAAGCCACGATGAGCGCCATCCGCCTGGCCCGCGGCTACACGGGTCGCGCGAAGATTGTCAAGTTTGCCGGCAACTACCACGGTCACGTCGACGCCTTGCTGGTGGCGGCGGGAAGCAGCGCCCTGACCCTGGGCGAACCCAACAGCCCGGGCATCACACCCGGCACGGCCGCCGATACGCTGTTGGTCCGCTACAACGATGTCGAGCAGGTCGAGCAAGTCTTCGCCGAGCACGGTGACTCCATTGCCGGGGTGATCCTGGAAGCCATTTGCGGCAACATGGGCGTGATCACCGCCAGCGACGAGTTTCTGGCCACCCTGCGACGGTTGACCGAGCAGCACGGGGCGGTGTTGATTTTTGACGAGGTGATGACCGGCTTCCGCGTGGCCGCCGGCGGGGCCCAGGAGCGTTTGGGCGTGACGCCCGACTTGTGTACCTTGGGCAAAATCATTGGCGGCGGGCTGCCGGTAGGGGCCTACGGTGGCAAGGCCGAGATCATGCGGCAGGTGATGCCCAGCGGCCCGGTATTCCAAGCCGGCACGCTGAGCGGCAATCCCCTGGCCGTGGCCGCGGGGCTGGCCACGCTCAAGCTGATTCAACAGGACCCGCCCTATCCGCGGCTCGAACAGCTCTCGGCTCAACTGGAACAAGGTCTGCGAGCCGGCTTGGAATCGGCCGGCCTGCCCGGCACGCTGCACCGCGAAGGCAGCATGCTGACCCTGTTCTTCCATCCCGGGCCCATCACGAGCTACGACCAGGCCACCAAGAGCGACACTGCCCGCTTCGCCCGCTTTTTCTGGGGCCTGATGGATCGCGGCGTCTACTTGCCCTGCAGTCAGTTTGAAGCCCTGTTCGTATCGGCCGCTCACACCGAAGACGACATGCAACACACCATCCACGCCGCCACCGAAGTCCTGCACGAGATCGCCGCGGAAGCGAAGTGACGAGGCCTTGTTAGCGGTGGGGGCATGTGCCCCCATCGATGCATTTTGCAGGCAACACTCACCTCACGGCGTCGGTTTGAGGGGGCAGGCCCAGAAGATTGAGGAAGGCCCCCTCAACCCGTCCACAGGTCATCGAGCCGGGCGTCGGCGAGGCTGGCGAGCACGCGGTGGGCTTCGGGGTAGCTCTGGCCGGCGTTGTGCTCGCCGGGCACGGCGATGACCACGGCCCCGGCGGCGATGCCGGCTCGGTAGCCGTTGACGCTGTCTTCCAGCACCATCATTCGGGTGGGTGTCACGCCGATGCGGTCGGCCGCCTTGAGATACACCTCGGGATCGGGCTTGCCCCGGGTCACGTCCTCGGCACACAGCAGAAAGCGGAACCGCTCAATCAGCCCCATCCGCCCTAGAATCTCCTCGGCAAATCCCCGGCCGCTGCTGGTGGCCACCGCCTTGGGCAGGCCGGCCTGCTCGATACGGGCCAGCAATTCGGGCACGCCCGGCATCAGGTCGAGCCGATCGTCGAGCAATCCGCGGAAGATCGTCGCGGACTCGTCGATGAGTTCTTCCAGAGATTCTGGCAGGGCATGCATGTCCTTGAGCACCGCCAGGGCCGCCGTGGCTGGCCGTCCCATCATCTGCTGATGCAGGTCGGGCGTGAACTGCCGGCCCCGCCGACCGAGCAACTCGTGGGCCGCCAGGGGATAGAGCTGCTCGGTATTGACCAGCAGCCCATCGAGATCGAACACAACGGCTTGAACCGGAAGCGTGGGGCTTGGCATAGCGACCCTGACAGCGGGGTTTTTCCTGCAATCCAACAGCAAGGCAGTTTAGCCGGCCGGCCCGAGTCGACCGAGTCGCCCCGGAAAGTTGAAACGTCGCAGGGGCCACCGGGGTAATTGTCCGCAGATGCCCGCCGCACCCGCCGTCGCGGGAAGGCTGTTGCCAAGAATGCCCCCTGACTGTGAGGTTTCCATGAATCTCTGGCGAGTCCGCGGAATCGTTTGCGCCGTTGTCGTGGGGCTGGGGCTGGGAAACCTGCAGGCGAATGAACCGCCGGCCGCGGCGAAGCTGTTGCCAGCGACGACGCTGCTTTTCTCGGAGATTCATCAGCCGCACACCTTGGCCAAGACGATTGAAAACCACCCGCTGGTCAAGCGGCTGCTGGAGTCGGAGCTGGTGCAGCGCGGCCTGGCCGAGGACCCCGAGCATCAGAAACGCCTGGAGGGCCTGCGTCTGTTCGAGCAGCGACTTGGGCACTCGTGGCAGGCGATCGTCGAGGGTGTCGCTGGTGGGGGAATCACCCTGGCCATTGAACCCGGCACCCAGGGCGGCGTGCTGCTGATGCGGGCGAAGGACAGCGAGCTGCTCTCGAAAACGCTGGACCTGGTGCTTGAGGTGGCCGAGGCCGAAGCCCGTCGCGAAGGCCGCACGTTTGAGATTCACGAAGACGAATATCGCGGCGTTCGGCTCCGCAATGTCAACGAGGGCCACTGGGCCCAGTTGGGCGATTGGCTGTTGATCACCAATCGGCCGACGCTGGCGCGGATGGTCATCGATCAGCACCAGGGTCGCGGACGCTCCTCGCTGGCCGACGACGCCC
>JBJHDE010000023.1:0-11231 GCA_050486385.1 Planctomycetales bacterium
GGGGTAACTTGGTCGGTACTGTCTGACCGAACGACACACTGGTGGACAAGCCACCAGTGCCACGAATTTCGTATGCCGTATTGCGCAGGGATCAGTTCCATGATCGCCAAGCGCGGTGGGCCCCGATTTCAGGAGACCTCGGCCTCGTCGGCTTCCAGGGCCTCGATGGGTGTGCGGACGTCGTGGTTTTGGTCGATGATCAGCACGCCATCGGCAAGCTGTTCGTCCTCGCCGGGTCGCACGACCTGTCCGCTCTCGTCGAAGCTGAGATCGGCCTCGGCGGTCTTGCGCTTGGCGACCTCCAAAAGCTGTTCGTAAAGCTCTTGAGAATCGGCCCCGTTGATGGCGCTCACGCTGTCGGCCACTTCCCGCAGATAGCGCAGAAAGATCCGTCGCCGCTCGCCCTCCTGGTTGACGCGCTGCCGACGGTTCAGATAGGCCCCCAGCTTGCGGCCCACGGCCTGCAGGGCCAGCCGCAGTTCTTTCTGAATCTCGGGGTAGTTGGCAACAGCCTCTTTGCTTTCACTGGTGAACGGAACCCACACGCTGGCGATGTGGACCATAATCGTGATCGGCCCGTTGGGCAGGCTGCCCCGCGACTGGGTCAGGCCGTAACTCCGCCAGTTGAGATTCGACACCGCCTGCGTGACCGCACACGCGCCGGGTTGAAACAACAACGGCACCCGGTTGGCAAACCGATACAGGCTGGCCGATTGCCCCTCGTCGCTATTGGTTTTCTCCAGGGCTTCAAACAGCCGCTCGATCTCGGCCGGCTTCAACTTGGCGGGCACCGCCCGACTGCCAAGATGCGATTCTTTCAGAATCTTCTTGGCCGCTTCGGGCCCCAGACCACTGAACGTGGTCGTGAGAAACTGCCGCACGGTGCGGGTGTCGCTCTCGCTGAGTAGCTCGACCAGTCGCGTGCGGTCGATGCGGTTGCTGGCGGTCGTTCCGCCGTAGGCCAAGGCGGCTTCAATCACAAACGGGTTGCCACGATACACGGCCGGCTCGCGGGTCACGGCCGTGTAAAACTCGCCTTGCACAATGTTGTGCAGGCCGGCCAGCAGCAGATCCTGACCGATGGGGCACACGCAATCGGTCCGCGGAGCCTGAATCTTGGTCTCTTGCAGCGCTCGATACAACGTTTCGGCCTGTTGTCGGCCGATGCGTTTCACATTCGCCCGGGTCGACAGACCGGCCTTTTGACAGACTTCGCGGGCGACGCTCGAGCTGACGCTGGAGAACGAATCCGTCAGAAAGGCCGAGACGCTGCCTCCGCTGGCTTGCTGGGTCATGTTGATCAGCATGCCCAGCTCGACCCCGTAGGGATGCGGCTTAATCTCGACGGGCTCGGGCGGCAGGATCTCGGTGGCCCGCGGAATGCTCCGCGTGGCGCCTTTCGGATCCGTAAAGTGCAGGGTCACATGCGGGTTGGCGATGGCCGTTTGTTGCAGGTACTCCTCAACGCTTGCGCGACCCGCCTGGTAGCGGCCTTCCAGTTCGATCGAGACGCGCGTGCCGTGATCGACCTTGTGCCAGCCAATCTCGTGGGACTCCAGCAGGGCATCGCCCTTGGGCCCGGGGGTGATCTCCAGGCCGGCGCCCTTGTTGTTCAGAATCTCGGGGCGATTCCGTTTGGTGTCGATCTGAATTTCGTAATGCCACGCGCTCTTGCGGGGGCCGGTCTTGCTGGTGATGCAAATGGGCTTGCCGGTGGTCAACAGTCCGTACATCCCGGCGGCGCTGATGCCAATGCCTTGCTGGCCGCGGCTCATTCGCAGGCGATGGAACTTCGAGCCGTACAGCAGCTTGCCAAAGATGTTGGGAATCTGGGCCTTCACGATGCCGGGCCCGTTATCCTGAATGCTCACCCGAAAGCGCGTCTCGTCGGTCTGGTCGATCTGGACCCAGACCTCGGGCAGAATGCCGGCCTCTTCGCAGGCGTCCAGGGCATTGTCGACGGCCTCCTTGACCGTCGTCAGTAGCGCCTTGCGGGGGTTATCGAAACCCAGCAAGTGCCGATTTTTGGCGAAGAACTCGCTGACCGAAATGTCTTTCTGGCGAGTTGCCATCGACTCGGCCGTGGTCCGTCGTGCCGAGGGGTGTCCGTTCCGAGATTCCATCGTGGCCACAGGCAGCATTCACACTTGGGGGCAAGAAACAGGCCAAAGTAACAACCGCGTTCCTCTGGGCCAATCAATCGGCCGGGCGTTCGTCTTCGGGAATATGCAACACGATCAATCCGCAGGTGTTGAAAGGATACCGCCCGCGATTGTCTGGGCCGCCGCGGCAACCGTTGAACGTGATAAACACCTGGCTGCCATCGTCCGAGACCGCCAGGCCATACGTACCAATCGGCACGAAGCCGTAGTGCTTTTCAAAGAAGGGATGCAAAAAGGCCAGTACCTTCCGCGTGCCCGTCTTGGTATCGAACTGCACAATCGGCGTGCCGTCGCGGTAGGCCCCGCCGTGCGCACCGGGACAGTAATAAAGATACCGGCCGGTCGGATCGGCGTGCAGGGCGGTGATGTAGGCCTGGCTGCCCACCTTGGCGGGACCCAGCTTGGTGACCTGTTCGGTCTTCACATCGAAGCGCTCGATCTCAGGATCGCTCGATTGGCCGACGGTGTAGACCACGCCTTGGGGTGTTTCCTCGGTTGCGGCTCTCAAGCCAATCTGGCCGTCGATGGCCACCGGCGGTTGATCGGCCTCGGGGTCGTAACGCATCAAGCGTCCGGCTTCTTCATCCATGAAGTACACGCGGCCGGTCGAGGGCGAGAAAATCATCGCCCGCTTGGGCCCCGGCGTGGCGGTGTGTCGGACCTTACCGGTGGACACGTCCAGGGCAAAGAACGTCGGCGTCGATTCGCGATGGTCGCCCGGTGCGGTTCCGCCATAAAAGATCATCCGTTCGGGATCGAATCGGCTGGTGGGAATGCAGTGCTTGGGCACCGGGCCTTGGGCCACGATGCGGGTCTCGCCACTGGCCGGGTCGTGGCTCAGCACCCAATCGCCGGTGTAATGGTTGGCGTCGGTGGTCGCCCGGGTCGAACCGCGATGCGTGGAAAAGTACAAGCGGCCATCGCGGCACCGTTCAATGCGGCTGTGAATTTTTCCGGGCGTATAATGCCCCTCGGGCAAGTCGATCACCTGACGGACGTCGACGATTTGCTTCAACGTCCGGGCTTGCGGGTCGTATTCGTATACAAAGGCGTTGCCCTGTGGGGCGAGGTGATCGCCAATCGCGCTGTAGTAGCGCCCGTTGGCGAACAGGCTATCGCCCCAATTGCTCCAAGGGCGGCCGGGATAATCCTGGCCGGGATAGTAAGCAAACTCGATGGTCGGTCGCTGCCGCGCGACCTGAACGCCGGGTTGCAGCTCGACGGGCGGCTCCAGAAAGGCCGCGTCGCTGTGGCGGACGATGGTTTGATCACCCGGCAACCGCGGCGGAAACTCCAGCTCGTCGGCCAGGGCGGTGGTGGCCGCCAGGCAGCCCACGAGAAAACAGCCAATCGTGCGTGCCATCGGGGGGCTCCTTCGTGGTGACCTTGTCCTCGGGGCAGGTCGCTAGGTTGCAGCCGGGGGCGTACCAAACTCGCGGATGACTTCAATCGTGCCGACGATCTGGTCGTTCAGGGCTTCCAGTTCTTCGGCCGGGATCCACCACTCGGTATGATGGCTTGCCCCGACGGTATGCAACTCGTAGCGGGCCATGAATGCCGCGGGGACCTCGAAGCGGGTGATGGCGCCAAAGCCTGACTCCGCCACGTTCCACCGACTCGCAATCTCCTCAGCATAACGCGCGTTGGCGACCGGATAGAAGATGGGTTGCCCGGGCAAACGGGGCGGCCAACGCCGAAACCCCGTCGCCATCAGCAGTTGCAACTCGTCCGGTCCGACCGGTCGAAACATAGTGACCAGGGGTTCCTGCGTCATCCCGACCTGCCTCCCCAACCAGCGCGGTTCAATTGAGCAGCATCTTTCGCAGCACGGTCTGCAAGATGCCACCGTTGCGATAATAGTCGAGTTCCACTTCGGTATCGATGCGGACCACGGCGGTGAACTCCCGCACGCGACCATCGGCGCTGGTGGCCACGACCTGGAGTTCGCTCCGTGGACGGAGGTCGGGCCCCAGCGTGGGCAGGTCGAAGCGCTCTTCGCCGGTGAGTCCCAGGCTCTCGCGATCTTGACCGGCCAGAAATTGCAGCGGCAACACGCCCATGCCCACCAGGTTGCTGCGGTGAATCCGCTCGAAGCTGGTGGCAATGACCGCCTTGACACCCAGCAGGAAGGTGCCCTTGGCGGCCCAATCTCGCGAGCTGCCGGTTCCGTATTCTGCGCCGGCCAGCACAATCAGCGGTACGCCGTCGGCCTGATACTTTTGGGCGGCTTCGTAGATGCTCATCTCGCCGCCATCGGGCAGGTGACGGGTCACGCCGCCTTCGGTGCCCGGGGCCAGGTGGTTTCGCAGACGGACGTTGGCGAATGTGCCACGGGTCATCACCCGGTCGTTGCCCCGCCGCGAGCCGTAGCTGTTGAAGTCGATGGGCCGCACGCCTTGGGCGATGAGGTACTCGCCGGCAGGGCTGTCGGGCTTGATGCTGCCAGCCGGCGAGATGTGGTCGGTGGTCACGCTGTCGGGCAGCATGGCCAACACCCGGGCTTTGTGAATGGGTTCGATGGGTGGGACCTCGGGCTTGAGGTCCAAGAAGAACGGGGGCTCTTGGATGTAGGTGCTGGCCTCGTTCCAGTCGTAGAGTTCGCCGCCGGTGATGGGAATATCGCGCCAGACTTCGGGGCCTTCAAAGACGTTGCCGTACCGCTGGCGGAACATATCGTCGGTGACGCATTTCTCGACCACCTTGCGGACCTCGTCCAGCGTGGGCCACAGGTCTTCCAGCATGACGGGGTGGCCGTCTTTGTCGGTGCCGATCGGTTCGTTGAGCAGATCGATCTTGGTGGTGCCGGCCAGGGCGTAGGCCACCACCAGCGGCGGGCTGGCCAGGTAGTTGGCGCGGGTCAGCGGGTTGATGCGGCCTTCGAAGTTGCGATTGCCACTGAGCACCGCCGCGGCCACGATGTTGCCCTCTTGAATGGCCTTGGCCACGTTATCCGGCACCGGGCCCGAGTTGCCAATGCAGGTGGTGCAGCCGTAACCCACGGTGTAGAAGCCAATCTGGTCGAGGTACTGGCTCAGACCGGCCTTGTCCAGGTAATCGGTCACCACGCGGCTGCCCGGCGCCAGGCTGGTTTTCACATAGGGCGGCACGGTCAGGCCCCGCTCGGCGGCGTTTTGGGCCAACAAGCCAGCCGCCAGCATGACCATGGGGTTGCTGGTGTTGGTGCAACTGGTGATCGCGGCAATCACCACGGCCCCGTGGCCAATCTCGTGCTGTTGGCCGTTGTCTTCCACCACGGCGGTCTGGGAGAGCGCCGCTTCCTCGACCGCGAAACCCCGCTCGGCAATTGGGGCCTGCAGGCTGGCCTGAAACGATTGCTTCATCTCCGACAGCGGCACGCGGTCTTGCGGGCGCTTGGGGCCAGCCAGGCTGGGCGTGACCGAACTCATATCCAACTTGAGCACCGCCGAGAACGTGGGCACCGGCGTGGAGTCGGTACGGAACAGGCCCTGCTCGCGGTAATACCGTTCGACCAGCTCGATGGTCTGCTCGCTACGACCAGTCATCCGCAGGTAATTCAACGTGGCGTCGTCCACGGGGAAGAAGCCCATCGTCGCCCCGTACTCGGGGGCCATATTGGCGATGGTCGCACGATCGGCCACGCTCATCGTCGACATGCCCGGTCCGAAGAACTCGACGAACTTGTTGACCACGCCATAGTTGCGGAGCATCTCGGTCACGGTCAGCACCAGGTCGGTGGCCGTAGCCCCGGGGCTGAGCTTGCCGGTGAGTTCGAAGCCCACGACTTCGGGCAGCAGCATGTAAATCGGTTGGCCCAGCATCACGGCCTCGGCCTCGATTCCGCCCACGCCCCAGCCCACCACGCCCAGGCCGTTGATCATGGTCGTGTGGCTGTCGGTGCCGACCAGGGTGTCGGGCACGGCGACCTGGCCGCCTTGGCCGTCGGGCCGCAGAAACACCCCTTGGGCCAGGTACTCGAGATTCACCTGATGCACGATGCCCACGCTGGGCGGCACGACCCGAAAGTTGTCGAACGACTGCTGGCCCCACTTCAAGAACTCGTAGCGTTCGCGATTTCGCTCGAATTCGATGGCCACATTCTGCTGCAGAGCCTGCGGGCTGTTGAAGTTGTCGACCTGAACCGAGTGGTCGATCACCAGATCGACGGGAATCAGCGGGTTGACCTTTTTCGGGTCGCCACCCAGCCGAGCCATGGCCGACCGCATAGCCGCCAGGTCCACCAGCGTGGGCACGCCGGTGAAGTCCTGCAGCACGACCCGCGCGGGCATGAAGGCGATTTCGGTCTTGCCGGCGGTCTCGGGATTCCAGCCCGCCACGTTCTTCACGTCGGTCTCGGTGACCTTGAAGCCATCGCAATTCCGGAGGGCACTCTCTAGCAGCAGGCGAATGCTGAACGGCAACCGCGAGACATCCCCCAGCCCGGCCGACGCGAGTCGATCCAAGCGATAGATCGTCGCCGGCCCCTGGCCGGTCTCGAAGGTATCGCGGGCGGAGAACGGATCGGTTGCCGAACTCATCGTGGGTGCTCCTTCAGCAGAGGGGGGTGCTTGGGCGATTCACGACCGCATAGCGCGGGGGGGCCAGGGCCACGCCAGCGGTGCCTCACGCCTGGTTTGTTTTGGACGGACCCAGTGTAGCGGACCGAATCCGGGCTGTCGTGGGGCGCCGCGTACTCGGGAGAACCGTCGCGGAGCGAATATGCCAAGGCAATCTGCAAAGTTTGGTGAAAACGCGGTGGGTTTTCCGATAGTAGAAACTATCCGATGTCTCTCAGGGCCTGTTGTGGGTCCGGTTCGCCCCAGGCATCGGTCGGTCGCGGCTCGGTCAGGGATCTTCGGGCCGCTTCAATCCCACCTTGGCTTCCCCCGCCGCTTTGAGGCTACCCCCATGAGTAACATGCACACCACGCCGGAGACGCCCGCTCGCCCCCTGCCTTCACCTTCGGGTCAGGGGGGGATGTTGCTGATTGGATTGATTTGCGGATTCCTGGGCGTTTACTTCCTGATTGCTCAGCCGCTGGCCCAGGAAGTGGCCCAGATGCGGAAGCAGATGGATTAGCTGTCGTACAATATCCGCGACTTGGCCGGACAAACCGAGAAGGCCCGTCAGACTGGCAGCCTGCTGGCCAACCTGGTTGAACAACGACGGCACGTCCACGATGCCGCCCGCTTGCTGGACGATGTGGCCGCCCTGGCCCCCCGCGTCGAGGGTGCCGAGGCCGAACTCGCCAGAACCGAGACCACGATTGCCGCCCTGGCCACCACGCAGGCCCGCATCGGCACGGCGGCCCGCGAGACGGCTCAGGCCAGTCGGGTGTTGGGCCAAGTCGAGCAGATTGTCCGCAACCTGGTCGAGTCCGACGAGTTGAGCTGCCACGCCTCGGCGGCTTGGGATGCCATGGCCGATCTGCGGACGGCCGTCTTGGCGCACGAAGACCAGACGCCCCGCGCGGCCAAGAGCCTGGCCGATGTGCAGCGGGTCCAGCAGAAGCTTGCGGCCGAAGCGCCGCGGTTGGCGACCGCTCAACAGGCGCTCAATGAACTGGCCGCCCTGCGTCGCGATGTGTTCAACACCGCCTGCAAGAGCCATGCCGCCCGCACCGCCCTGGCCGGGGTCGAGCGGGTGTTTGGCCAGTTGGCCCAGTTGGGCGATGCCACGCAAAGCTCGCAGGCCGTGGTCGGCGACTGGATGGTCATTCAGGAGCAACTCGCCGAGAGCGGACCTTTGGTCGAGCGGACCGCCCGGATTGTGTGCGACTTGCTGGACATGGCCCACTCGACGGTGGATCAGACCCAGACGGTCGATCGGGCCTGGGAGGTCCACGAGGCCGCCTCGCAACTGACGGCCGCCGTGCTGGCTCAGGGTGAACTCACCCAGCGGGCCGCGGGGGCCTTTGCCGAACTGGCCGACGTCCAGCTTCGTTTGGTCGAAAGCACGCGCAACCAGGTCATGGCCGAGCGGGCGCTGGGCGATGCCCTGCAACTTCAGGACACGCTGCTGGGCGAGGCCGACCACTTTGCCCAGGCCGTGCGGACCCTGGAAGCCTGGGTCGATCTGAACGATCAGTTCGCCGAGATGGCCGGCCTGATTGAGGATCTCCGCCGCAGCACTAACGAGGTGATCCTGCTGCGTCCGGCGATTGAGCGGGCGTTCCAGACGATTCGTCCGCTGTTGGAACTGACCGATCTGCGTCGGGTGACGCCCGAGGACATCAAGCGGATGGTGTCGGCCATGAGTCGCCAGCGCGATGCCGGATCGCCGCGGGTGGCCCAGAACCCCGAGTGATCGGCAAGTCGAGTGAGATGAGGTCTTCAAGGGGACGTGGCGTGGGAGCGGGCTCTCGCGAAACGTCCCCTTGTCGTTTTGGGCGGGGCGCCTCGGGCCGGAAGAACGGATAGAATGACGCCAGGGACAACTCACCTGGACGTCTTCCTCGCATCGGTCGGGTCCGATGGCGCTACTGATCGATGGCTACAACTTGCTGTGGGGGGCCAACATCGCGCCGCTCGACGCCAACCTGGCTCACAGCCGCAAGGGGCTGGTGCGGCTGGTGGCCAATCTGGTGGACGACGCCGAGCGGCCCAAGACGACCATTGTGTTTGATGCCGCCCAGGCCCCGCCTCACCGGCCTACGCAAAGCGGCTTTCGCGGGCTGACCATTTTGTTTGCCAGCGACTACGACGAGGCCGATGCCCTGATCGAACAGCTCATCGCCGAGGACGCCGCGCCCAAACGCCTGACGGTGGTCTCCAGCGATCATCGCATTCAACGGGCGGCCCGCCGGCGTCGGGCCCGGGCGGTGGACAGCGACGTGTGGTTCAACCAGCAACTCGGTCGCCGCCGCGATCACGTGGCAAAGTTGCCAAAAGCAGAAAAGCCGCCCACTCCATTGACCCAGGCTTCGCTGGCCGATTGGCTGGCGGTCTTGCCCGTGGATCCCGAGATGTCCCTGGAACCGCCAAGGCGGGCGACCGAACCTTCGCCACCGCGAGCGCCTCCCTCAGGGCGGCCCCGATCTTCAGGCCCCCGTCGGGCTCGAGAACTGCCTGATCGAGGGGATGACTTGAACCCCTTTCCTCCAGGATATGCTGATGATCTACTGGGGGATTCCTGATGTCTCGGGCAATTTTGGTGGAATATACTATTCTTGTGAGGGAGCCTGTTCGCCATGAGTGAGCCTTGGATTGACCTGCGAAGCGATACCGTCACCCGGCCCACCGAGGGGATGCGGCGGGCCATGTCCGAGGCCGAGTTGGGCGACGACGTGCTGGGCGACGATCCCAGCGTGATCGCCTTTCAGGAGCGTTTCGCCGATCTGATGGGCCACGAGGCCGCGCTGATCATGCCCAGCGGCACGATGAGCAATCAGATTGCCATCCGCACCCACTGCCGGCCCGGCGACGAGATCCTCTGCGACGGTGGCAACCATATCCATCGCTACGAGCAAGGCGGTGCCGCGCAGCTTTCGGGCGTGACCATTCAACCGATTGCCGGTCACAACGGGATTGTGCGGTTGGAGCAGCTTGTCGACCAGGTGCATCCCGACAATCCGCACCTGACACGGACGCGGATGGTGGCCCTGGAGAACACCCACAACCGCGGCGGTGGGACGATCTATCCCTACGAGGAAGTCGAGCGGATTTGTGCGTGGGCCGCCGATGAGGGGCTGATTCGGCACCTTGACGGGGCGCGACTGTTCAACGCCGTGGTGGCCACCGGGATCAGTGCGGCCGATTGGTCGCGGCATTTCGACAGCGTCAGCGTGTGCATGAGCAAGGGGTTGGGGTGTCCGATCGGCAGCGTGCTGGTCGGGCCGCGGGACTTCATCCGCGAGTCGAATCGGCATCGCAAGGTCTTGGGCGGCGGCATGCGGCAGGCGGGCATCCTGGCCGCGGCCATGAATTACGCATTGGACCACCACATCGATCGGCTGGCCGAAGACCACGACAAGGCCCAGCGACTGGCGACTACCGTGGCCGCGCTCGAAGGCGTTGAACTCGACCCGCCCCTGGTCGAATCCAACATCGTGTTCTTTACGCTCGATGGTTCGCTGGGCACGGCGGCCGAGATGACCGCGCGACTCCGCGCCGCGGGCGTTGGGATGATGGCCCTGGGTCGGCAGACCCTGCGTGCCGTGACCCACCTGGACGTGAGCGCTGACCAGGTGGAACGGGCCTGCGCGATCCTGGAACAATGCGTTGAAGACGCCCGACGCGGTGTTTCCAGCGCCGCGGCCGCGGCGGCGACTTACGCGGGGTGATTGGGGTGGTGTGGGAGGTGGCCACCGGGCAAACGACCTCAATCAAAGCCCAGGGCCTTGCCCTGCGCTGGGAGAACGGCCCTTACAGGGCCGGAATGCGGATTTCGACCCCATCGGGGTCGTTCTCGTAGCCCCGGCCAGGGGCCTGGGCAGGTGGGCCGGGCGTTTGGCCTTTCGCCCTCCCCCGACCCAATCATGAATCCCGTGTGAAGTTGGTCTAGCACCAGCTTCATGGCGGCTGGGCTTTGCTAGGATGACGGGCCCCTTTGGCCTGGGAGCCCCCTGAATGAGTCCGGATCGCCCGCCTTCGATGCCACCATCGACCGCCACTTGGCCGACCGCCACGTGGGCCGTGGTGGCGGCGTTTGGCACCTACTTTTGTATGTATGCCTTCCGTAAGCCGTTCACCGCGGCGACGGCGGCCGAGTTTGGCGACTATTGGTTGTTCGGCCTGGATTTCAAAACACTGCTGGTCACCACGCAGGTGTTGGGCTACCTGCTCAGCAAGTTCATCGGCATCCGGGTGATCGCCGAGATGCCGCCGCAGCGGCGGGCGATGGGCATTCTGGTGCTCATCGGCGTGGCTGAGCTGGCCCTGGTGCTGTTGGCCGTGCTGCCGGCACCGTGGAACTTTGTGCTGCTGTTTTTTAACGGCCTGGCCTTGGGGATGGTGTTTGGCCTGGTCGTGGGCTTTCTGGAAGGGCGAACGCTGACCGAGGCCCTGGTCGCTGGCCTGTGTGCCAGCTTCATCCTGGCCGATGGCGTGACCAAAAGTGTCGGCCGCTGGTTGCTGGACTCCGGGGTGCCGG
>JBJHDE010000023.1:11241-19267 GCA_050486385.1 Planctomycetales bacterium
GCCGGGGGCCTGTTCGTTCCCGCGTTGCTGCTGTGTGTGTGGATGCTGACTCGCATTCCGCCGCCGTCGCCGCGGGATCATCAGCTCCGCTGCCCGCGCCCGCCGATGTTGGCCCCCGAGCGTCGGGCCTTCCTCCGGCAATTCGGCTTGGGGCTGGGGCTGATTGTCGTGGCCTATGTGCTGACCACCATCCTGCGGAGCGTTCGCGCCGACTTCGCCCCCGAGATCTGGGAAAGCCTGGGCGTCACCGATCGCCCGGAGATCTTCACCCAGTCGGAGATCTGGGTGGCCCTGGGGGTGCTGGTGGTCAACGGGGCCAGCTCGCTGATTCTCAGCAATCGGCGGGCGTTTTTTGCATCGTTGGCAATCTCGGCGGCGGGCTTTGGGCTGGTGCTGCTGGGTATCGGGCTGCACGCCCAACACCGCATTGGCGGGTTCGAACTCATGGTGCTGCTGGGCCTGGGCCTGTACCTGCCCTATGTGGCGGTGCATACCACGGTGTTTGAACGTCTGATCGCCATGACCCGCCAGCGTGGCAACCTGGGCTTCTTGATTTACGTGGCCGATACCGCCGGCTACGCCGGTTACGTGGTGGTCATGCTGGTGCGGGCGTGGCTGTTGGCGCCGGGTCGGGGCTTGTCGACGGCGGAGGCCACAGTGCTGGATGGTGTGTCGGATTCCAGCTTCGCCGATGGATTCGTGACCCTGTGCCTACTGGTCGCCGTGTTGTCGCTGACCTGCCTGGGCCTGTGCGCCGCCTACTTCCAGCAGCGCGTGCCCCGCGACCTGTCTGATCCGGTGGCCTAGCCCGACGGATTGGCACGGGGCGATTCCGCCGCTTGCAGTGCTTGTGCTAGCTGTGCTGGCAGTGCCGGTATTCGCAATGAAATGGCATTGCCACTCAACGCATCAGTAGCATTCTACCGATAGTACAGGTGATGCTACTGGTAGCAGCGGTGCCGCCCACCGCCCACCGGGTGGCATGTTCGGGTTGAGCTAACGGAGTGGCTCACCGCTGGGGAACCGGGGCATTGTTCCCACTTAAGTCGACAACGACAGGTTCAGACATGGATGGTCAACCACTTTCCGCGCGATGCCTCCGAGTGGCGCGACGATCGTTGGTGTGGGGGGCACTTGCTCTGGGGATGGGTGGCTGCGCGGCCACCACGACCGAGCACGCGGCATTGAGGGGCGGGCCGCTCGCGTCGCGGTTGCCAAGTCCCGCGGCCGCCGGCATGCGCGAACCGGAATGGCAGGAGCAGCCGGTCCAGAAACGCCGAGAACCCATCGTCCGGCTTGCATCGCTGGACGAGTTCGAGGGCCTGAAAGGGCCTGCGATGCAGACCGAGCCAGTGGTCTCGGCCGAGGACGATCAGCCACCCGCGCCCGACGGCATGGACGAGCCACAAGGGCTCAACCTCGATCAGGTGATGACCCTCACGCTGACCTCCGACCCGGCCATCCGTGCCGGGATCGAGGAGGTCGCCCAGAGCCGGGCCGACTTGCTGACCTCGTCGCTCAAGCCGAATCCCGAACTCGAAGCCAGTCAGCAAATGCTGCCGTTCGGGCGGATGTTTGAAGCCGACGTCCGCGAGGGCGGTCCGCCCCAGCTCGACGTGATCCTGTCTTATCCGATTGACTGGTATGTGTTTGGCAAGCGAGCGGCGGCCATGCTGGCCAGCACCCGCGGCGTCTATGCCGCCCACGCCGAGTACGCCGACTTGATTCGCCTGCGGGTGACCGATGCGGCCGTGGCCTACTTTGACGTTCTGGAAGCCGAGGCCCTGTTGGACCTTGCGCGGCAGGATGTCCAGAATTTGGAACGGGTTCTTGAGATCACCCAGTTGGCCGTCGACAACGGCGCGCGGCCCACCATTGAATTGCGGCGAGTCCAGCTTGATCTGTTGGCCAGTCGACAGGGCCTCCGCGAGGCCGAGGCCGAGGCCGCCGCCGCTCGGGCCGACCTGCGGGCCCTGTTGGGTCTGAGCCAGGGCGATGCGGGCTTCCGGATTTCCGGATCGCTGGACGCGCCGCTGCTGTCCGAGCCGCTGGAACCCGATCAGGCATTCGAAGTGGCTCGCGAGAACCGCCCCGACTTGCAGGCCCTACGGTGGCGGGTCTCCGAGGCCCGCGCCGAATGGGACGTCGAACGCCGCGAGGCCTATCCCGAGATTGCTCCTCAGGCGGGCTACACCCACCAATTCCAGCGGCGTGCCATTGGTCAGCCCAATGCCAGTAGCTGGGGCGTCGGCTTGGTGATGAGCATCCCGATTCACGACCGCAATCAGGGCAATCGGGCCAAGGCCGCCGCCGTGATCCGTCAGAGTGAGCAGGAGTATCGCCTGGGCCTGGTCGAGACCCGGGCCGAGATCGACGCAATCTGGGCCGAATTGTCCGCCGCTCGCGAGAACCTGCTGGCCGTCGGGCCGGCGCAGCTTGAACTTGCCGAGCAAGTGCGCGATAGTATCAATGAGGCTTACGAGGCCGGAGGGCGTCCCCTGTTGGATGCCCTGGACGCCCAGCGCGATTATCGCGAGACCTTTCGCGTGTACATCGAGAGCCGGGCGAACTACTGGCGGGCCGTGTATCGGTACGCCGCCGCCTTGGGAGCCCACAAGACACTTTGAACACGTGTAGGTCGTTGACATCGTCGCACCCTTCCAAGTGGCACGTCGCACGCAAGTGCGACGTGCTACTTTGTTGGTGGTGGCCGAAAAGGTTCTGACGTGGGGACGCTGATGCTATGAGTCGCGATGCCAAGCTGCTCGCGGATGCGCAGGGGGATTCGCCGCCCGAGGGTGGGGTGTGGTCCAAGATCTCGTTTGCGGTCCAGTTTTTTGTCTCGGTGGCGATCGCCGCCGCGGCCGTGTTGTATTTGACCGTTGTGCCCGGTCATCACGAGCCGACCCACGACGAGACACGCGGCGCTCCGCCTCAGGTGGCCACCGAAGTGGGGCCGAACCTGGTGCGGGTGGAACCTGACAGCGAGCTGGCTGGCAAACTTGCCAGCGTGGTCGTCGCCGTTGAAAAAGTGAGCTTCGCCAAGCTGCGAGTTCCCGGCAGCGTGGTGGCCAGCTACCGGCCCGGCATGGACCAACGCGACGACTACTGGCAGTTTGATGATCCCGACGTGTTGGACACCTTCCAGGACTGGCAGCGGGCCAAGCTGGATATCGAGTTCGCCAAGGAGCAGCTCGAACGGGTCAAGGAACTGGCCGAGGTCCAGGTGGCCGCGCAGAAGAAGGTCGTCGATCGGCTTGAGCGGCTGGTTCGGGCCGGCACCGACACCGAGGCCGACCTCGAGATCGCCCGGGCCGAGTACCTGTCGGCCGAGATCGAAGGTCGGCAATCGGTCCACGAAGCCTCGACCGATTTGCGCGTCGCTCGGCAGGAGGAGGCCGTGGCCAGACAGCAGTTGCAGCTTGCCGGGTTGGAACCGCGACTGCTGGAACAAGCCACCACCGACGACGATATCGTGCTGGCCTTCATCCCCGAAGAGCATGTCAAACGGGTGTTTGTCGGCCAACAGTGTGAAGCCCGCTTGCCGAGTTTACCGGGGCGAATCTATCCCGGCGAAGTGCGGAGCATCGCACCCGCGCTTTCGCGCGAACGCCGCGCGGTGAGCGTGCTGTTCTTTGTCGAGGATCCCGACGACGAAATGCGACCGGGTTTGTTTGCTGATATCGCCGTGGGCACCGAGCCCCGCGCAGCGGTGCTGATTCCGACACTGGGGGTGATTCACATTGGCCTGAACGACTATGTGTTTGTGGCCACCGATGAACCCGGCGTGTACCGGGTGGTCCAGGTCAGCGTGGGCATGGAACGCGGTCCTCGCATCGAGATCGAAAGCGGCCTGCAAGCCGGAGATCGTGTCCTGACCCAGGGCGCGATCCTGCTCAAGCCCGTGGCGGTCGCCGCCCTGCAACAGGCCCTGGCCATCGAAAGCCAGCAGCCCGCCGCCGAGTCCGCTTCGCCCACCGAACCCTGAGGCCACCATGATCTCCATGCTCATCGAGACGGGCCTGCGGTTCCGTTGGGTTGTGCTGGTGATGACGTTGGTCCTGTGCGGGGTCGGCGTCTGGAGCTTTCAACAACAGCCCGTGGATGCCTATCCCGACATCTCCGAGCAAATGGTGCAGGTCATCTCGGTCTTCCCCGGTCGCGCCGCCGAGGAAGTCGAACGCCAGGTCACCATTCCCGTCGAAAATGCCATGCTCGGTCTGCCGGGCGTGGTGGTCGTGCGCTCACGAACGATCTTCGGCCTGTCGCTGGTCGAACTCATCTTTGAAGACGGCACCGAAAAATACTGGGCCCGCCAACGGGTGCAAGAAAACCTGCTGGATCTCGAACTGCCCGAGAGCGTCGAGATGGAACTCGGTCCCCTGGCCACCGCCTATGGCGAGATCTATCGCTATCAGCTCATGTCCGATGGGACTCACGATCCCATGGAGCTGCGGACCCTCAACGATTGGGTTGTCATTCGCCACCTGATGCGGCAGCCCGGCGTGGCCGAAGTGGCCAATCACGGCGGCCTCGTTCAACGCTTTGCCGTCACGTTCCGCCCCGAAGACCTGCGACGCTATGAACTCTCGCTCGACGAAGTCGAAGAGGCCATCGATCGCAACAACGCCACCGGCGGCGGCAGCATCATCGCCCGCGGCAGCATGTCGATGGTGGTCCGCGGAAAGGGGCAGATTGAAACCCTCGATCAACTGAAACGCACCTTCATTCGCAGTGTCGAAGGTACGCCGATCTATCTCAATGACGTGGCCCATGTGGAGATCGATACCCACCCGGCCAACGGCATTTTCAGTCGCGACGACATCGACGATGGGGTCTCGGGCATCGTCCTGCTTCGCAAAGACGAGAACACCTCGGAAGTGCTGGCCCGGGTGCATCGGGCTGTCGACGAGCTGAACGACACGATTCTGCCCGACGGCGTCCGCGTGGTCCCCTATTACGATCGCACCCACCTGGTCGAAGCCACCTTGCACACGGTGGCCCACAGCGTGTCGCTGGGCATCACGCTGGTGGTGCTGATTCTGATCTTGTTTTTGGGCCGCCCGGCGATGGCCCTGTTGGTGGCGGCGACGATCCCGTTTTCGCTGCTGTTTGCACTGATCCTGATGTACCTGGTCGATATCCCGATTGGGCTGCTGTCGATCGGGGCCATCGACTTTGGGATCATCGTCGATGGCTCGGTGATTATGGCCGAGAACATCGCCCGCCGCCTGGGGCAGGCCAAGACGCGCGACCCCCGCGAGGTGTTCGAGATCATTCGTTCCTCGGCGCTCGACATGCAGAAGCCGGTGTTCGTCTCGATATTTCTCATCATGGTGGCGTTCTTGCCCCTGCTGTCGCTGACGCGGATCGAGGGGCTGCTGTTCCGGCCCATGGCCCTAACCATTCTGTTTGCGTTGACCGGAGCGCTGATCTTCGCGCTGATTATCGTCCCCGTGGCGGCGACCTTCTTGTTTCGCAATGGCTATCGCGAGTGGGTCAATCCCGTCCTCAGAATCACCTATCCGGTTTACGCCAAGATTCTGCGGGGCCTGCTGGCCATTCGCTGGATTGTGTTCACCGCGGCGCTGGCCGGTCTGGCCATGTTGGTGGCCACCGTTGGACCGCGGTTGGGGGTTGAGTTTCTGCCCGAACTTGATGAAGGCGTCGTCTGGGTGCGGGCCAATTTCCCCGATGGCAGCTCGTTGCAGCAGACCTCGGAGTTTGGTCGGCGATTGCGGCAGATCGCCGCCGAGTACGAGGACATCGACTTCGCGGTCGTGCAGACCGGCCGCAACGACGATGGCACCGACCCGTTTCCGCCCAGCCGTATTGAAATGATGATCGGGCCGAAACCCCGCGAGCAATGGACAGAGTTTGCCAACAAGGCCGAGTTGGTTCAGACCTTGGGCGATCGGTTCCGATCGGCCTTTCCGACCACGCGGTTCAACTTCACGCAACCCATTATCGACAGCGTGACCGAGGACACCAACGGCACCTCGGCCGACTTGGCCATCGAGATCTCGGGCCCCGAGTTCGACGTGTTGTTGGAACACGCACGCATGTGTGTCGACCTGCTCAAAAATATCCCCGGCTCCATCGATGTGGCCATCGAACAGGAAGGGCCACAACCGCAGTTGGTCATTGAACCCGACCGCGAACGTTGCGCCCGATTCAATGTGCCCATCGACAGCGTGATGCAAGTCATCAATATGGCCATCGGCGGCGAGCCGGTCGGCACGGTCTTCCAGGGCGAGCGGGTGTTTGACATTGTCGCCGTGCTGGACCCCGAGTCACGTCGCAGCCCCCAGGCGATTGGCCGACTGGCCGTGTACAACGAAGACGGCCTGCCCATCCCCCTGGAGCAAATCGCCGATATCCGCGTCATCGACGGCCAGACGATCATCGCCCGCGAAAGCGGCCAACGCCGCATCACCGTGCGCTGCGATATCGTCGGCCGCGACCAGGGCGGCTTTGTCCACGAGGCCCAGCGGGTCTTTGCCGACACAATCTCGCTGCCACCCGGCTATCGCGTGCAATGGCTGGGGATGTTCGAAAACCTCGACCGGGCCTATCAGCACTTCATGGTGATTGTCCCACTGACGATTGTGATCATCTTCCTGGTACTGGTCATCGCCTTCGGCAGCGTCCGGGCGGCCTGCGTGCTGATGATGCCCGTTCCGTTTGCCGTGGCCAGCGGGATGCTGGCGCTCTATCTGCGGGATATGCACCTGAACGTCTCGACCGGTGTGGGCTTCGCCACGCTGTTTGGTATCGCGATGATGGACGCGGTGCTGATGTTTAAGGGCGTGACCAGTTACCGGCTGTCGGGGCACTCGATTGACGATGCCATCGTCCTGGGCCGACTCGACCGCTTGCGGCCGGGCCTCATGACCGCCCTGGTGGCCATCTTCGGATTGCTGCCGGCCAGTCTGGCCACCGGCCTGGGTTCCGATGTCCAGCGACCGCTGGCCACCGTGATTGTCTGGGGCCTGACCGGTTCCACCCTGTTCACGCTGTTCGTGACCCCGGTGATCTACCGCATCTTCGTGCCGCCACTGCCCCGAAAAGCCTGATCGCCCGCTGCCGGGGCGAATCACCCGGGATTCGCCTCGGCCAGCAGGGCCGCACCGTGGGCAGCGCTGAGTTTGTCGGGCGCTCGGGGATCCTTGGCGACCTGCAATTCCCAGCAGCAGTGCAAGGCGTAGACCTCGGGGATGGGCATGGTGGCCGGCACCCGGAGAGAAAAGGTCTCTCCGCCGACCAGTCCGATCGAGCTGAACAGCTCGCCGTTGGGCTGATTGTAGTGGTAGCGAAACATCCAGAAGCGGCGGCGGTCGCCGGTGGGTGGCCAATGGAGCGTGCTCTCGTCGATCAGCTCCAGCTTGTCGGGCGGTCGTCCAAACTCCAGGGGATGGGACAACCACTGGATCATGCCGGCCTGGGCCTGAAAGGTGCGCGTCAGGTAGGCGATACCCGGCGTGGGCATAGGGCCCAGCAGACCAACATCCACCCCCGCGTTGATCAGGCCGGCCTGCAGGGCGGATTCAAACATGTACCCGGAGATGCGGGTGTCCTTGCCGATGAGAATCAGGTTGGGACCGGCGAAGCGGTCCACCAGAACCCGGCCCGCGGCCCAGCCCAGTTTGAGCATAAAGTCCGGGGTGATGGCGCCTTCGCCCACCTCCCCACGAATACCGTCGGTGCCAA
This sequence comes from Planctomycetales bacterium, assembly GCA_050486385.1. GTDB lineage: Bacteria > Planctomycetota > Planctomycetia > Pirellulales > Pb10988 > JBJHDE01. Next base: position 18,952 of record JBJHDE010000023.1, read on the forward strand.
AATATTTGCGCGACATAATGATCCTTGCTCCAGAGTTACTGTTTAGCGGGGTCTGCTGGCGTCAATGCCGTCAGAACCTTGAGAACATCCACCGTGGCAGCCACGTCGTGGACCCGAATAATGCGGGCGCCGCGCTCGGCGGCGGCCATGGCCAGGGCCAGGCTACCGGGCAGACGTTCGCTCACCTCCCGGCCCAGGAGTTTGGCAAGCATGGACTTGCGCGACAACCCCACCAACAAAGGGCAGCCCAAGTCAGCGAGTTCGCTCAGCCGGCGCAGCAGTGCCGCTCCGATCCGCAGGTCGATCACCTCGACGA
>JBJHDE010000024.1:0-5280 GCA_050486385.1 Planctomycetales bacterium
CTTTTGGCCCGGGGCTTTTGACAGTAGGCCTCAAGCCGTTGCCGATGCTCGCTGACAAAGCCATCGCCGGCCTCGACCACGACCATCCGCCGGTCGGGACCAAACAGGGCCTGGGTGCTCAGCTCGTCAATCAAGGTCGCCCAAGCCAGGTTGCCGCCGTCAAACACCCGCAGGCTCAAACCGTCGTCCTCGGACCCGAACACCTGCGCCCGCAGCGCCGCCAACGATTGATGAATCAGGAAGGCATCGTCTCCGTACAACGCGCACACCGGTGGGGCGGCGTGCGAGGCCGGAGTCATCAGATAGTCCAAGGCCGAGATCGGCATAATCGCCATCAGAAAGTGACAACGGGTCGGCTCAAGAAGCGCTCGACGATTCCCCTTCGTGCCGCGGGGGCACCGGCCCCTAGCCGACCGGTGCCCCGCGCTCTTGCGGCACGTGTTGTGAACCTGAGCTTGGTCTCAAGCGTCCGGTGGGCTCAGATGTCGTAATACAGGCAGAACTCCAGCGGGTGGGGCCGAAGCTGCATGGGCTTGACCTCGTTGGTCATCTTCCAATCGATCCAGGTCGAGATCACGTCTTCGGTGAACACGTCGCCCTTGAGCAGGAACTCGTGATCGGCCTTGAGGCTCATCAGGGCCTCTTCCAACGAGGCCGGGGTCTTGGGGACCTTGGCCAGTTCTTCGGCCGGCATATCGTAGATATCGCGGTCGAGGGGCTCGCCGGGATCGATCTTGTTCTGAATGCCGTCGATGGCGGCCATGGTCAGCGCGGCGAACGCCAGGTACGGGTTGCAGCTTGGGTCGGGGCAGCGGAACTCGAACCGCTTGGCCTTGGGGCTGCTGGAGTACATGGGAATCCGCAAGCTGGCCGAGCGGTTGCGGCGGCTGTAGGCCAGATTGACCGGGGCTTCAAAACCCGGCACCAACCGCTTGTAGCTGTTGGTCGTGGGATTGGTGAACGCCAGGATCGCGGGGGCATGCTTGAGCACCCCGCCAGCGGCGTACATGGCCAGTTCGCTCATGCCGGCGTACCCGTCACCGGCGAACAGCGGGTTGCCGTCCTTCCAGAACGAGAAGTGCGTGTGCATGCCCGAGCCGTTGTCGCCGTAAATCGGCTTGGGCATGAACGTCACGCTCTTGTTGTACTTCTTGGCGACGTTCTTAACGATGTACTTGTAAATCAGCACCTTGTCGGCCACCGCGACCATCTCATCGAACTTCATGTCGATTTCGGCCTGACCGGCGGTGGCGACCTCGTGGTGTTGGGTCTCGATGTCGATGCCGGAATCGATCATCAATTGCGACATCTCGCTGCGGATGTCCTCCAGGCTGTCGGCCGGCGAGACGGGGAAGTAGCCTTCCTTGTAACGCAGCTTGTAGCCCAGGTTGTGACCCTCGCGGCCCCGATTCCACTGCCCCTCTTCACTGTCAATGAAGTAGAAGGCGTGCTGGGGTTCGCAATCGAAACGAATGTTGTCGAAGATAAAGAACTCGGCCTCGGGACCAAAAAAGGCCGTGTCGGCCACGCCGCTACTCCGCAGATAGTTCACGGCCTTGCGGGCCACGTTCCGCGGATCGCGGCTGTAATCTTCGCCGGTGATCGGATCGCCAATGTTGCAAATCATCACCAGCGTCGGGATCTCCCGGAAGGGATCCAGAAAGGCAGTCTCCGGCTGCGGAAACACGAGCATGTCGCTCTCGTTGATCGCCTGCCAACCGCGGATACTCGATCCATCGAATCCCAGCCCCTCGCTGAACACCTCTTCATTGAGTTGACTGACGGGAATCGTGAAGTGCTGGTGCAGGCCGGGAAAGTCCGTGAAGCGGAGGTCAATCATCTTGACGCCCTTCTCACGGCACAATGCCAACACTTCTTGGGGGGTCTTAACCAATCCGGGCATGTGTTACTTGCTCCCCTGGAAAAAAACCAGCTAGTGAGACGGATTCAACCGGGACAAATCACCGGGCCTGTGTCATCGGGTTCGGTGAGGCGGAGGTTGAGCCCCAACGCGGCGTGGCCCGTACTCCAACGCGCCGAGACGGTGGATCCGCCCTCGAAGTGGGCTTCGGGCCCGCCGAGCCCCAAACGTGCTAAGCTCGACCCCAAAAGTTGCCCCATGTGGCCAGGGCCCCTCCACCACAATTCGGCCAACCACCAGCCTTCCGGCGGCCAGCCAGCAATCGGCACCCAAGCTTGTCCCACAAGCCACGGGGGAACCGCGTCGAGTGGGTTGTATCAGCCCCATCCCGCGAATTCAACAACACGGCCGTCCCGCTGCGACAGCCGCGTCTGCCCCAGTGTGGCACAGTCGGCGGGCGAGTCAGGCTCAGCCTTTGGGGCGACGAGGCGCCTGGGAGGATGCCGCGGGCTGGGCCGCGGGCTGGGGGGCGTGTTCTTCCTCGTCGACTTCGGCAATGGCCTCCAAGAAGGCTTTCGCCGAGGGCATGCGCTCTTTGGGATCGTAAAGCATGCACCGCATGATCGCGACGGCCATCCGCGGATCGAGCCGCGGGGCGTACTCCAGGATGTCGATCGGTGCGCGAAACGCCCGGGCCACGGTGGTCTGGTCGGTCGTGCGAAAGTAGGGAAAGCGCCCGGTGATCAATTCGTAGGCCGTCACACCGAAGGCGTACATATCCAGCTTCACGCCGTCGACTGAACGCATCATCATCTCGGGGGCCATGTAGTCGGCCCGCACGAACCGCAATCCCGGACGGATGAACTTGGGGTCATTGGGCACCGCCAGGCTGAAGTCGAACAGCACCGCGTCGTTGCCCTCCAGATCGATCATCACGTTTTCAGTGCAGAGGTCGCGATGCAGAAAGCCCGCCCGATGCACGGTGTCCAGGGCCGCGGCCAACTGGCGGACCATGTCGATCCGATGCCCCTGGAGGCGGGTGACATAGTCCTCGTCGGTCAACCAGTGCGACAGCAGCTTGCCGGGCAGCCACTCCAGCAGCAGAAAGGGCTCCTCCTCGCTGGTCTCGCCCGACTCGAAACACGGCACCACGTGGGTGTGCTCAATCTGCCGCAGAATCTCGGCCTCGGTGGGCAGCTTGAGCCGTTCGTCCTCGAAGCGCTCGCGGTAATCGTCCACCCGCGAGGGATCGAGCAGCTTGAGGGCAAAAATCTGGCCGGTCTTGCGTTCGCGGACCTGAAACACCTGCGAAAAGGAACCGTCGAAGGATGCCAGCGTCTCGAACCGCCCCGGCACATACAGCCGACGCCCGTACCACTTCGACCGCAGCCAATCGAAAAAGCTCATGGAAAGACGCTCGGGAAAATGCCGCTGAAATGCCGCAGGCTCTGCGGGCGTGGGAACCGGCCCGGAGGTGGCTTCGCCCGCAACCTCAACTGCGAGACGGTTCGGCCCGCGTTCCTGAGGAAAACACCCCTGAATTTCGGGCATTCTGCTGGCATCGTGGGCCCACCGTTCCACGCCAAAACGCTCTGGTTTGAGCGTTACGATAGCCTGCCTACCCCGGGGGCCACAATCCCCGCTGCGACGATGAGCCCCGGGGCGGATTTGGGGGATGCGCCGACACGCCGCCCAGCCGACGACGATTTCTCAACGACGTTCCAATTGGGAAGGCACCGGGGTGACAGTGGCCTTGTGAGCCTCGGCCTCCTTGAGCAAGTCGGCCACCACTTGCGGGTGCTCGTCCTGCACGGCGTACTTCTCGCTCGGGTCGTGTTCGAGTTGGAACAGCAATGGCGGATGGTGCGGCTGCGGCGGCGGTCCGCCGTAGGCCTGCTGCGTGATCAGGTGCGCCTTCCACGGCCCCTTGCGAATCGCGTACAGCCGATCACCTCGATAGAACATCATGGTCGTTCGCGGGCTGGGTCCGGTCCCGGTCAGCACCGGCGTCAAGTCGTAGCTATCGTGGACCAGGTCCTCGGGCAACGTGCCGCCCGCCTGGGCCACGCAGGTGGCCAGCAGATCGAGCGTGCTGCCCAGTTCGTGGGTGGTCACGCCGGCGGATACCGTACCGGGTTGCCACACGATGGTGGGCACCCGCATGCCGCCTTCCCAGGTGCTGCCCTTGGCTTCGCGGAGCAATCCGGCGGAGCCGCCCTCCAGGTGTTTGGTGGCCCAGGGGCCGTTGTCGCTGGTGAACAGCACCAGGGTGTGCTCGGCCAGACCGTGCTGTTTCAAGGTGTCGAGAATCCGGCCCACGCTGGCGTCAATCTCTTCGACCACATCGCCATACAGACCGCGGGGGCTTTTGCCCAGAAACTCCTCGGAGGCGAACAACGGCACATGCGGAAAGGTGTGGGCATAGTACAAGAAAAAGGGCTGGTCGCGGTGTTCTTCAATAAACCGCACGGCCTCGTCATCGTAGCGTTTGGTGAGGGTCGACTGATCGGCCGGGTACTCAATGACCAGCTCATCGCGCATCAGCGGGACCCAGCCATACCGCGGGCGGTCGGTGCGAATCGCATCCCGCGTGACGCCCTCACGGAGGACGATATCCTCGGCCAAGGCGGCCTCGGGATCGATCATCATGTCGTTGGAATAGGGAATCCCGTAGTAGTGATCGAACCCGCGGCGGATGGGCAGAAACTCGGGCTTGTGTCCCAGATGCCACTTGCCGACGCAGGCCGTGGCGTAGCCGTGTTGCTTGAGCGCCGCGGCCACGGTCAGCTCGTCCTCGGGCAACCCGCCCACGGAATCGGCAAACAGCACCCGACGGCGGAAGCTGCACATGCCACTGCGAATGGGATAGCGGCCCGTCAGCAGCGCCGCCCGACTGGGCGTACACACACTGGCGGCCGAATAGAACTGGGTGAACTTCACGCCCTGGGCGGCCATTCGATCCAGGTGCGGCGTGCGGATCGTCGGGTGGCCATAGCAGCCCAAGTCGCCATAGCCCAGGTCGTCGGCAAAGATCACCACGAAATTGGGCGGGCGATCTTCCGCGGCCCATGAAGCTGCACTTCCCCAGGCCAGGCCCATCCAGGCCAACACTAACCATCGCACCATCACAGCCTGCCTACCGGTTCGAGAAACGTCATCAGTCGACGTGACTCTCACCATAAACCCGACCCGTGTGCGATGCCAGACACCGCCGGGGTGCGTGGCGGTGGCTAGCGCCGGACCCGCGGCTCGGCGGCCCACATGCTCGATCGAGGATGATGGGCCGCTTCGTAGTTTTCGACAAAGCGGCGGATCGGCTCGGGATGGGCGAAGTTGAACTTCTCGCTCAGGTTGAGCGTGTCCTCGGCGGTCATCTTGCGCTGACGGATGTCGTACATCGCCAGGGCCTTAGCGGTGCG
>JBJHDE010000024.1:5290-15974 GCA_050486385.1 Planctomycetales bacterium
CGTGGTAGCAATGCACCAGGATCGGGTACGACTCCGGGTCTTCCAGAATCGCCTCGAACTCGCGGATCGAGGCATAGTGGACCGCGGTGCTATGGTTCGATGGGAACTGCAAGTTCACAAAGCGGGCACCGGCCCGCTCGACGGCCAGGCGTTCGCCTTCGAACCACTGCGGGGCCTCGCCCGGCACGCACAGGTTGACCACGGTGCGGATCTGGTAGCGTTTGGTGACCCGTTCGAAGTGCTCGGGGGCCAGCCAGCTTGATCGATACATACGGTTGGGATCATGCGCGGCGAAGCGCTTGAGATCCTTGTAGTGACCGTAACCGACCACCGCGCAGACCATGGCCATGATGGCCGCTGGCATGGTCCGCCACAGCACCTCGGGGTAGATCCCACGCAGCAGGAACCGCGGAATCGCGAGCAAAACGCGTTGCACACTCCACCGCCTGGCGGGCAAGGTCTCGGCGACTCGGTGCATGCTGGGTTCCCGTTTCGAGGCATTCGGGCCAGAAGGACGCCAGCCGCCGCGGCGACTGGTCTCTCAGGCCCTCGGGTGTGCCACGACGCTGTCTGGGGACAAGACCCCAGGCAGGTTGCAACACATCGTACGGCGCGGGGACCACAGGTCCGCGGCCGAGACCGGTCGGGCAATGTGCGAAAAAGCCGCGGCGGCGGCAACCTCAATTCGTTGGGTCACGGGCCCAGTCGTGGCTTGACGCCCCCCGATTCGGCCGGGACACTGGGGGCGGAGTTCCACCAGCCACCCCCCGAAAGCAAGGCCCCACTCATGAACCTCCGCATTGGCCTGACTCTCGCCGCCCTGGCGTTGTGTGTCCCGTTCCCATTATCGGCGCAAGACCGCCCCGCCCTGGAGCTTCCCCAGAACCCGGGCGTCTGGATGAACTCGGGGCCGATCTCGCTGTCGGCCCTCGAAGGCAAGGCAGTGGTCCTGTACTACTTCGAGAAGAACTGCCCGCGCTGTTCCGCCCGGTGGCCCGAACTCAACACGGCCGCGGCCAGCTTCCAGGGCGAACCGATCATGTTCATCGCGGTCAATTCGGGCACTGCCCCCCGCGACCTGGCCAACTACGCCCGGCAAAACAACATCAGTTGGCCGCTGATTGCCGACGTAGACCGCTCGCTGGAGCAGCTCAGCAATGTGGGCCAGATCAGCCTGCAGAACATCTACCAAATGCGGGTGGTCCTGCCCAACGGCCAGGTCCGGCCGGGCAATCCCGGCGATATTGCCGGCGAGGCCCGCCGCGCGCTGGAAGGCGCCAGTTGGAAGGTGGACCCCAAGGAGATTCCCGCCGAGTTGCAGGCCGCGTGGTCGAGCGTGGAGTTTGGCAACTTCCCGGCTGGCGCCGCGGCTATCAATCGGGCGGCGCGGTCCGGCAAGGCCGAGGTCCGCACGGCGGCCGAAAAGCTGCTGGCCTTCGTCAACACCGAGCTGGAATCGCAACTCACTCAGGCCCAGGCCCAGACCAACGCCGGCCAAAACTGGCAGGCCTACAGGACTTACGCGCAGATGCAGGAGATGTTCAAAGGCTACGACCTGCCCGATTCGGTGGCCGAGAACGTCAAGGAATTGGCCAACGACCAGAGCGTCAAGGCCGAACTCGCGGCCATGAAGCAACTTGAGGCCCTCAAGCGTCGGCTGGCCGTGGCCAATCCCCGCGCCGTGAACCCGCTGATCACCCAGTTGCGCCGGCTGATCGAGACCTCGCCCGGCACCGAGGCCTCCGGCGAGGCGGCCGACATCCTGCAACAGCTTGGGGCCACCCCCTGAGCGACACTCCGCGAGTCCGCGACCTGCCCCGCACCGTCGAGGAATGCACCATGATTCGATTCCTGAACTCCCCTGCGTGGCGTATTCGCCAGGGTGCGGGGCTGGTTGCCGCGTTGGCGGTGTCGATCGGCCTGGCGGAGTCCGCCGGGTGGGCCCAGGCCGATCCCCAGCCGCGACTCATCGAGGTGCGGAAAATCTGGGACGCCGCACCGCACAACGCCTTTACCGATCTCATCCGCCACAAGGACCGTTGGTTCTGCGTGTTTCGCGAGGGCCGCGGCCATGTCTCGCCCGACGGGGCCCTGCGGGTGATTACCAGCGAAGACGGCGTCGCCTGGGAGTCGGCGGCGCGGATCACTTCGGAGACCGGCGATCTCCGCGATGCCAAAATCACCCAGACGCCCGACGGCCGGCTGATGCTGGGCGGTGCCGCGGCGCTGCACCGGCAAGCCGGACCGCGGCACCAGTCGTTGGTGTGGTTCTCGGACGATGGCCACACCTGGAGCGAGCCGCATGCGGTGGGCGATGGCAACAACTGGCTGTGGCGGGTCACCTGGCACAACCGCCGGGCCTACGGTTTTGGCTACGGTACCGGCGACCAGCGGGGCCAACTTCGGCTGTACACCAGCGAAAACGGCACCGAGTTCAAATCGCTCATCGACCAGGTGTCCGGTCTGGATACCTATCCCAACGAGACCTCGCTGCTGTTTCTGCCCGACGACACCGCCCTGTGCCTGTTGCGGCAAGATGGGCGGTCCAAGGTGGGCCTGGTGGGCCGGGCGAAGCCACCCTACACCCAGTGGACCTGGAAATCGCTCGACACCCGCATCGGCGGTCCCCACTGGATCCACCTGCCTGAATTCAAGCGTCTGGTGGCCGTGGTGCGGCTTTACGATGGGGGCGCACGCACCAGCGTGTGTTGGATCGATGCCCAGACCGGCACCCTGACCGAGGCCCTGCGTTTGCCCTCGGGCGGCGACACCAGCTACGCGGGACTGGTCTGGCACGACCAGCGGCTGTGGATCAGCTATTACTCATCGCACGAAGGCAAGACGAGCATCTACCTGGCCGAGGTCGGCTTCGAGGCGGCTGAGGACCCACCGCAGGCAGACAATCCAAGGGGCCAGGCCACCCCTCAAAACGGGTCGACCGATTAAAGAGTAGACATGCGTTGTTGGGTTGGATAGACTGCCTTCCAACGAGGGTGAGTTCGGCGTCGCAACCGTCCCTTGCGAGGCCAGTTCGGTGGTGCATCAGTCCCGCACGCCCGAGCTTCGCTCACCCACCCAAGCTTGAGTAAGGTGGATCCTGGCTGGCGGATCTCCCACCTGACGGCCCCCCGACTCACGTCGCCTCGTCTACTGCCGTCCGTCCCACCGATCTGCGGCTGGATCCACCTTACGCTTGGGCTTGTGTCCCCACGAACCAATCTTCTGCGGGACAAGTGAGACGCCGCTGGAAGCCCGACACTTTTGGGCTCGGCGCGGGGCAGCCTTCTGAGTACAAACCGGCGTGCGATTCTTTGGGAACGCATCTTCGCAGTGACCCCGCGCCACGGAGGGCCGCGTAGGATCATGGGCAATTCGATAAGTGGTTTTCGCATCCTGGGCGGATGGTCCCTGGGGCTGATGTTGGCCAGTGGGGTCTGGGGTCAGGATCCGACCGTGCCGCTGCTGGATGATCGCCCTCCTGAGCCTCCGACCGAGATTCGCGTGCGTGGCGTGGTGGGGACCGAGCAGCTTCCCCGCCACGAGCGATTCGAGCGGCTCACCCAAGACGGCGACCCACCGCCGTTGCGCTCCATGCCGCAAACCAACGGGGCCGAGCCCCTGCTGCCGAACCGTAACCCAAACATCGACGACGATCCGCCGCCGATGCCGCTGGCCCAGGAAATGGCCGAACCACGGCCCGACGGCGGTGTCCGTACGGCCGTGTACTCCTCGCGCTTGGAGGGGCTGCGTGGCCTGGACGTCAACGACCCGCCTGTGGCTGGCCGCGGCGAAGGCATCCGCACCGTCTCGGAAGAAAGCGTGGCCCTGCAGCCGGCGGTATTCAAGCAGGTTGAACCCGGTGTGACCACCGCCAACGATTTGAACAAACTGTGGGACGTCCCCCGCGAAGTCAAATCCGTGCAAGGCGTCGAACGGCGGACCTACGACGTGCCACCCTTCGAACGGGTCGAGGTCGACATGGTCGACGGCGTGGTGCGGGCGGTCGTCGTGACCCTGACCGAGAGCGTCCCGGCGGCTTCGCTGGCTTCAGAGAGTGGCCTCAGCGGCGCGCCACCCGTGATTGTGACCAGTCACGACGGCGAGATGCTTGGCCAGGCGTTCCCCGAGCGCGGCGTGTTGTTCACGTTTGATCCCAACGCGGGCAACGCGGCCCGACCGTTGGTCGCGCAAATTGTGTTTGAAGAGATCCAGCCCGAGGCCTTCGTCCTGCGGGCCGAAGCCAACCTGGTGATCGACTACCGCAAGAGCCTGGTCGACGTCGAGCGGGCGTTGGCCATGGACCCCCGCTACAACCGCGCCCATTGGATCAAGGCCCAGGTGTTGGCCGCCGGTGGCGATTTCGAGCGGGCGGTGAGCACCATGCAGAAGGTCGTGAGCCGCGAACCCGACGAGCCGCACTACCGTGTGACCTTTGCCGACGTGCTGGAGCATGCCGGCCGCAACGAGATGGCGATTCAGCAGTTGCTGCGTGTGGTGGAACTGGCCGAGGGCGATCCCTTGCTGCAAGCGCAGGTGCTGCTGCGGTTGGGCAATCATGCGGCCAGCGGTGGGCAGCGGGATCTCAAAGAGGCCCTCGAACTGCACCAGGAGGCCCTGAAACTGGCCTTGCCGTTGGTGGGTGGCGATACCCAGCCGGCCACACAGTTTGCCGCCCAGGATGTGCTGATCGAGTGCTATTTGGCCATTGCCAACGATATTGCCTGGGGCGACTACGACAACAAGACCAAGGCCGTGCCGCAGTGGCTGGACCGCGCTCGGATGCTTTCCGAGAGCCAGGCCCTGCCGCCGGAGTTTGTCCAGCAGTATCAGTTCCGCCTGGGCAGCAAGGCCTTGAGCGCGTACTTGGGCATGAACCAGCCGCTGCCCGACGACTTCTACCCCGAGACCATCTTCCGCAGCGGCCAGCAGTTGATCGAGCGGATTGACGATCCCATGCGGTTGGCCCAGATGCACTGGAGCCTGGGCAACACCATGCACGAGGCCTGCCAGCTTTACAGTCTGGCCAACGAACACCAAAAGGCCATGCGTTGCGGCGAGAAGGCCGTTGAACACATGCAGGCCGGATTCGAGGTCCAACGCCAACTCGACCCGGCGGCCAGCTACCGCCTGGGCCGTTCCATGTTCCGCGTGGGGGCGATTGCCTCGGTCGGTGGCAGCGACCACCGCCAAGCCATCACCTGGTACGAGAAGGCCATGCCCTACCTCGATCGCCCCCTGCCGGCGACTATCGAGCAAGAGATGGGCAAACTGGGCGAGACCTTCGTCAGCATGGCGATCTCCTACTGGCAGGTCGACAAGAAGCAAAAGGCCGTCGAACTCACCGACAAGGGCCGGCGGCTCATGGAACAGGCCGTGGAAGCCGGGCATCTGCCGTCCGAAAAGCTGAACGTCCCCTACCGCAACCTGGCCAGTATGCACCGTCAACTCGGGCAAACCGACCAGGCCACCCGCTTCGATCGTATGGCCCAGCGACCTTGAACCCGGCACCCGCCGCCGGGTCAAATCGCTTCATCGCCCGAACGTCTGATCACTGCAGGTGTGCCACTGCTTGCTTCCAAGCAAGCAGTGTTGGAAACCGTTGACGTTGCCTGGAATGGTCGCGCTTCGAATCGACTGCTCAACGTCGTTCGGCAAATCGCACTGCTTGCGAGCAAGCAGTGGCACAGGTGTTGAAGCAAGGGCACGTGCGGAACTGTCCGACTGAGCCACACACTGGTGGACAAGCAGTGTTGAAACCGTTCACGTTGCCTGGAATGGTGGCGCTTCGAATCGACTGCTCAACGTCGTTCGGCATTTCGCACTGCTTGCGAGCAAGCAGTGGCACAGGTGTTGAAGCAAGGGCACGTGCGCAAAAATCGGTAGTCGTTTAGGGCTTCAGGTATAGCAGCCGCCGCTGGACCTCGGGATTCTTGGCGGCCACATCGTCGGGGGTGATTGAGAAGCGGTACCCGCGCGGACCATCCCGCAAGAACACGACGGTGTTGAGGGCAATCAGCGACTCGACGGGCGTCTCGCTGGTCTTGAGCACCTGCATCAGGGTCGGCACCGGATCGGCCGCGTCCACGATCCCCAAGTACTCCGCCACCCGGACTCGGACCAGGGGCTCGGGATCCTCAAGCAGCGGCCGGACCCTTGGTGCCCAGGTGTCGGGCTCGGCGGCGTGAATCGACAGGGCCACCACGGCCCAGGCCCGTTGCCAGGGGTCGTCGCTGGCCAGGGCGTCGATCAGGGCTTCGGCCACTGCGGCCGGCGGCTCCAGGGCCAGGTTGGCCGTTTCCAGCAGCTTGGCGATCGGCTCGGCCTGCCGCTGACCGAAAGCAATCGGCTGGTCCAGGGCCTGGTCCACCAACACGCTCTCGGGAAACAGGCTCAGGTCGGGCATCTCCACCAGCCACTGGTTGAGCACCGCCCGCAGCTCCCGCAGCCTGTCGGCATGGGCGGGGTCACTGGCCAGGTTGTTCATTTCGTAGGAATCGGCCTCGATGTCGAACAGGCCCTCGGCGGGACGGGGTGCGAAGAAGGCCGCCTGCTGGGGCGGCAATTCTCCTTGGCGGTGCAGTTCTCGCCACTCAGCGTAGGCCGGCATCTGGTAACGGTAGTTGTTATTCAGAGCATCGGGGTACATCGCCGTGAAGTTGCGGATGTATTTGTAACGTCCCTGGCGGACGCTGCGGACCATATCGTACTTTTCGTCAAAACGATCGGCGTAGCCAAAGGTCAAATCGCGACGATCGACCTCGTCGGCGGCGATGTCCCGCCCCAGAAAGGGCTGGCCATCCAGGTGGGCTGGCACCTCCACGCCGGCTAAGTGCAAGGTGGTGGGCCCCAGGTCAATAAAGCTGACAAAGCCCGGCACCCGGCTGCCCGCTTCACGATCGACCAGGTGCTTGAAGTTCTCGGGGATCCGCACCACCAAGGGCACATGCAATCCCAAATCGTACACATAGCCTTTGCTCCGGGGCAGCACGCCGCCGTGGTCGCCAAAGTAAAAGATGAATGTGTCTTCCAGCAGACCGTCGGCCGCGAGCTGATCGACGAGCTGCCCCACCTGCCGGTCCATCGTCTGCATGCGGTCGTGGTACCGCGCGACCGTAAACCGCATGAGTTCGGTATCGGGATGATACGGGTGAACCGTCACCTGGGCCGGATCGGTCGTGACATTCTGGCGGCGGACCTGCGCGACGGGAAACTGCAACGAGCTTTCGTGCGTGGTCGTGAACGTGTGCATGTGAAAGAACGCCGCGCCCTCGGGCCGTTTCCGCCAGGTGGCCTGCCGCGAGCTTTCGTCCCACACGCCACGGTGGCCGGCGGTGTTGTAGTCTTCCTTGGAATTGTTCGTGGTGTAGTAGCCCGCGGTCCGCAAGTAGGCGGGAAACAGGTTCCAGCCCTCGGGCAACCGCGCCGGCTGAATCCGACGATGGAACTGGGTGCCCAGCCGCGGGGCGTACACACTGGTCATCAAGGTGGTTCGCGCGACCGAACACACCGGGCTGTTGGAAAACGCCGCGTCGAAGGTCAGCCCGGCCTCGGCCAATTGTTCAATCCGCGGCGTCGCCGGACCGTTCTCGTCGTACAGCCGCATGTAATGCACGGAGTTGTCTTCCGACAAAATCCACACGACATTGGGTCGCTCGGCCGCCGTGGCCCAGGCGGTCAACGCCATCCACAGCCCGCCAACCACACCCATCCAGCCGCACAACCACGCCACGGAAAACGTTTTCATCAGGTACTTATTCCCAGAGTCCAGAGTCGCACGTTGAAACGAACCACCGCCCCTCGGCCGGTTCACACCATGCTGCGGGCCGGGTCCGACAGATAGAACATCGCTTCCAGGTTGCCGGTTTCCTGGGCGACCAGCGGCCCCGGCAGGAGGATCTCCAGCGGCAATTGGTCGATTGTCTCGCTACGGGTCACAATGAAACGGCCGATCTCCAGGGCGGTCTTGTGAATCAGGTTCGCTGGGTTCACGGCCGTCGCGCTGAGCCGCCCATCGCGGACGCCTTCCAGGCCCTGCTTCTGACCATCCACACCACAAATGATCATGTCCTTGTGAATGGTGCCTTCCAAAGCCGGCAGGCTGGCCAAGGCCATGTCGTCGTTGTGAAAGAACGCCCCGGCGATCGGCTCGTCGGTCTGCGACAGCAGGGCTTCAAACGTGGCCCGGGCCTTCTCTTCGCTCCAATCGCACCAGCGGACCGAGCCGCCGACGATTTGAATATCGGGCAGCGTGTTGACCACGCTTTCGAATCCCCGGGCCCGATCCTGCGCGCCGCTGTGCGAACTCCGCCCGCCAATGTGAATCACCTGCCCTCGCCCGTCGATTCGGTTGGCCAGGTAGCGTCCGCAGGCGGCTCCCAGGGCGACGTGATCGGGGGCCACCAGGGTCCAGACGCCGGTCTCGCGAAGTTGATCCTTGGGCACCAGCAGGGTGTCCATGGCAATCACGGGGATGCCCCGCTCGGCGAGCTTGCGGACCGGGTCGGCCAGCACATCGGTCTGCACCGCCTGAAAACAACAAAAATCCCAATCGTCCTCGGTCATCAAATCCAGCTTGGCCCGCTGACGCTCGGGGCTGTTCTCGCCATCGAACCACACCACATCCACGCCCAGCAGCTCGCCCCACAGCTCAGCGGCCTGCTTGCCGGCCACACACCAGGTGGCCTTGAGATTGGCATTGCTAAACGCCGCGCGGAGCCGGCGGCCCCCACTGGGCGCTTCGTTCGTTCGGCAACCGGGCAATGTGGCCGCGGCCAAAGTTCCGCCAGCGGCCAATGTCAGAAACGATCGTCGTGAAGATGCAGTCATGGGGGCGCGTGCGTCAGGTGACCAAAGGGGCGGCTCGCGGTCGGCCGCCGGAGTATGCACCGGGCGTCCCACCGCTGGACCCTTCAGATTGGTCGATCGACCACCGCCGGGCAAGATGCACCCTTCGCCAGATGGTCCACCCACTGGCAAACGCGCTCCACGGGCAAACTTGCGCTGGTCCCGCCAGCGGGGTTCACCAAGAACTCTCGCTGATGAACGAATCGCTGCTGCTGGCGGCATTCTGCTGGGCGGTGGGACTCTCGACCAGGCCCACCAGCGTGCCCCCCCGCGGTACGAAGGCCCCATCGGTGGCCACCTCGATGCGGCCATCCTTCGAGACAATCAGCAGCGGCACCATGGTGCCATGCCCAGTTGTCAGGCCCACGCCCAGGGTCACGGCCCGGTCCAGCGACTCGACGGCCGTCACGAGCTGGCCGTCCTGCAGCATGGCGTTGACCGAGTCGAAGCTCCACGGCGAGGGACTGGCCCACCGCCCAAAAAACTGCGCCTTGGTCGACCGCCCCTGGCGATTGGGTTTGGTCACTACCTGCATGACAAACTCGTCGCCAAAGAACCGTCGGGCGGCATCGCAGGCCAGGGTGTTGACGGCCTCGTTGGGGGTCATCGCGACGAAGCGGCCCACTTGAAGGAGGTCGAACTCTTGCCAGACGTGCGGATTGGTGGCATCGGTGTTGAACACCGTGTAGCCGCGTTCGCGGGCGACCTCGCATTTGATGGGATTCGAGTCCACGAACGTCACCGGCAAGTGGTACGCCCGCAACGCCGAGGCCAGCTCCAGGCTCCAGCGATTGACGCCCAGGATCATGGCTCCGCCGGGGCGTTGTGCGGCGACGCCCAGCAGATGGGCCATGGGCGTGGCCCAGCCGCCTTCGATAAGCACGGTGACGGCGATGGTCAGAAACACCAGGGCTTCCAGGTAGCGACCCATATCGGTGCCGTTCCCGCTGAGGGCCAGGTGATTGCCGGCGTAGGCCGCCATGGCCGCGGCCAGAATCCCGCGGGGGCCCATCAAGCTGGCGTAGGCCTGCTCGCGCCAAGTCAGGCCCGTTCCCCAGGTGCTGAGAAACACACAGGCCGGCCGTACCAGACACATCCCACCGGCCAACAACACGACCTCCCGCCAGCCGATGCCGGCCAGGATGCCCAGATCGACATTGGCGGCCAGCAGGATGAACAGGACCGAGACCCCCAGGGTCGTCAGGTGATCTTTGAACTTTTCCAGGTCCTCGCGAAACGGCAGCGGCACGAAGGCCAGCAGCAGTCCGCAGGTAGTGGCGGCCATCACGCCGCTCTCGCTGGCGAAGAACTCGCTGACGGCAAACGCCCCCAGCGCCACGCCCAGGGCGCCCAACGAGATGAGGTGCTCGTTGCCGTGCTGGCGAAACACCGGAATCCGCGCCGCCAAGACGGTCACGGCCGCGAAGGTCACGCCAACCACAAAGCCTACGCCAAAGCGCGTAGCAAAGCCCGCCAGCGCCGTGGTGACCGAGGCCTCCTGCAAGTCCACCGTGTACTGCAAGATGACAATGGCCATGATCGCGCCGATCGGGTCGATCAGGATCGATTCGCTCTTGAGCACCGCGTGCAGCCGCGGGGTGAGTCGGGTGCGGCGCAAGATGGGCCCAATCACCGTGGGGCCGGTGATGATGATCAGCGAGCCGTAGATGAACGCCTCGCTCCAGGAGACCTCAAGCAGGAACCGCGCCAGCAGGGCCGCCCCCACCATGGTGATGAGCGCCCCGAGGGTCACCAGCCGGCGCACGGGTTTGGCGGCCTCGCGGAGCAACCGTGGGGTCAGCGTCAGCCCGCCCTCAAACAGGATGATCGCCACAAAGGC
>JBJHDE010000024.1:15984-19064 GCA_050486385.1 Planctomycetales bacterium
CCCCGCGCCCCCGACCCACTCCGCCACGCTGGGGCCAGCCAAAATGCCCAGCAGCAGCAAATACACAATGGCTGGCATCCGGGTGAGACTGGCCAGCACCTGACCACTCACGCCCAGCAACACCGTGGCCGCCAATGTGCGAAGGATATCGAGGTCGGCCATGCGGCCCTCGTCGGGAGAAATGATCCGCCCGAGGGGCCGCCCTACAGCGAGCCCGCCGGATTGCCACCGACGCCCCCCCTCAAATCACGGGGACTCAGCAACTGTCGCCATCATCCGCCGACACCCCGTGTGTCGTCACCTCCCCTAAGGAACTAGAGGCTTGCCGTTCTTGGTCGCACGCGCCGGGCCATTCTTGGCTCATGGGGCCAACCGGCGACGCAGCGGATCGGTCTCGCGGCGGCTGGCCCAGACGGTGACGCCGGGGCAACGGTTGGCCAGTTCCTCGGCCAGTTGCTGTTGGGCGAAGCGTTCGCTGGCGTCATGCCCCACCAGGACCAGCGGCAAGTCCACGGCCTCGGCGGCCAGACAATCGTGAAAGCGGGCCTCGCCTGTCAAAAACACTTCGCACCGAGCCCGCTGGGCCAGGCTCAACAGGCTGGCGGCGCTGCCACAACCCACGCCTACCCGGCGGACCCGGGCGGTGTCGGGGCCCACGAACTCCAGGCCGTTGAGCCCCAACCGCGAGATGACCGCATCGCAGAATT
This sequence comes from Planctomycetales bacterium, assembly GCA_050486385.1. Lineage (GTDB taxonomy): Bacteria > Planctomycetota > Planctomycetia > Pirellulales > Pb10988 > JBJHDE01. Next base: position 16,692 of record JBJHDE010000024.1, read on the forward strand.
CGGGCAGAGTCAGCGTGTCGGGCAAGGTCCCCACACGACCGGTGCCCGCCCGGGGATGCTGCTCGCTGGGGCTCAGCGGTTGGATGTCGTCCAGCCCCAGCCGCTCGGCAAGCTGCTGATTGATGCCGTGCTGGGCGGAATCGAAGGCCGTGTGGGCACTCAGCACCGACACGCCCGCCCGCGCCAGCCGCCAAACGAGCCGCCCCGCGGGATCGTCGGCCGTGATCCGCTGGGCCGGTTTGAACAAGATCGGGTGATGGCTCACCACAAGCTGGGCGCCTTCGGCCACGGCCTCGTCGACACTCTGCGGCGTGATGGTCAGGCAGGTCATCACCCGCGAGACCTCTTCGGCCGGGTCGCCCAACAGCAGCCCCACGTTGTCCCAGTCTTCGGCCAACTCCAGCGGGGCAATCTGGTTGAGCACCTCGGCGATTTCGGCAACCGTCGTCATTGGGTCGTCTCTCACGGTTTGTGGATGGCCGCACCATACCCCGTCTGGCTTGGGCACGCCAAGCGGTGGCCCGATTCAGACGCGGGCGGTTGTCCCGGGTCGGGGGAAATCCGGGGGCGGTCGTCGGGGCCGATTCCACAAAAATCCGACCGACTGCTGGCCCACACGGCGGTGGGGGCGGTATGATCGAGAGTGCCGACCGCTGAAGACACCCCCCTTGGTGAGGAGACCGCCGTGAGCCGTCCGCCACTTCGTCGCCCCCTGGCCTGGGTCATTGGCGTTGCCGTGCTGATGGGCTCGGGTTCGTTGCAGGCCGCCGCTCCCCTGCTGCCGGGCATCGTGCCGGACGAGGGGGCCAACTCCGACCTGCTCGACCTGGTCCGGCGGACGATGCCCGACTCGCCTATCATGGTCATGCAGCTTCGGCCGCGGGCGATTACCGAAACGCCGCTGATCCAGCCTTATCTGAACGCCGAGGCCGCCTGGAACCCGCTGACCGAAGTATCTCGCAAGCTACTCAAGCCCGAGCAAATGGTCCGCGTCATCGCCAGTGCCGGAGTCGACAGCGAAGGGATTGTCCTGTGCCAGGCCAACGGGCCGATTGATGTGCGGGCCCTGCTGACCCGGCGCGAGCGCCCGATGCTCTATCACGAGCACCTGATCGAGGGCCGCCGGGTGTTCGTCGCGGCCGAAGACGCCCCCTGGGAGCCAGCGTTTTGCCAATACGACAAGTCCAGCGTGATGATCGGCAACGAGCAGGACCTGCGGGATGTGCTCACCCGCCAGCGACCGGCACGGCTCTCGGAGTCGATGGTCACCCAGTTGGAGCGAATTCCCTCGGCCCGTCATGTGGCGATGGCGATCGATTTTCGGGCAATTCCCGAAGAGCTTCAGCCCGAGATCGACGACATGTTTGGCGAAGCGTTTCGCAAGCAGATTTTCGCGAAAGTCCAGGGGCTGCGGTTCGAGTACGATCTGGGGACGTCGCTGGTGATGCGGTTGTCGGTGAGCTGCTCGACCGAGGCGGATGCCGCCGACCTGACCCAAGCGGCCAATTTGACGTTGGGCCTGGTCAAACTGGGCGGCATGCTTCCCGAAGAAGTGGCGGTCTGGACCGAGCGGATGCGGTTTTCGGCGCATCAGCGCGAAACCTTCACCGAGATTCAGCTCAATGAACACCAGTGCCGTCCGGTGATTGGTCCGATGTTTGGCCTGCATTTCGACGAGGATGGCAACGCCGTCAACCTGTTTGCCGACCCCGAACTGGTCCCCCTTGAGGTGCCGGCTCCCGTGCTGGAGGCTCCGCAACCACCCGAGGCGCCGGCCCCGGTCCTGGAGGCCCCGCCGGCGATCGACCAACCGGCACCAAGAATTGGGGACGAACTCCTTGAGCTGCCCGCCATCGATCCGACCGAGGCGGATTGACCATCCGACACTCGTGCCTGAGCCGGCCCGCCTGGCCGCGCTGGGTGCCTTTTCCAAAACCCAACGGACGTGTTGATGAGAGTTCTGGGACTTCTGCTCGCCTGCCTGATCCTGGGCCGAGGGCTGGTCGCCGACGAACAACGGTACGTGGTGATCCGCGACGATGGCACCCGCATGACCGGGGCCACCATCCGCGATTGGCACTCGCTGGACAGCCAACCGGTGGTCGACGGTCAGGGGTTCGAGACCGACGACGTCGCGATGCGGTGGTTCTTGGACACCGCCATCGACCCGCCCGATGCCCCCGAGGCGCTCGATGGCCCGCTGCACCCTCCCGCACATCGGGCCGAGTTCCTGTGCCCTGGCCGGAGGAAGCTCGGCGATCGACTCCGCGTGGGTCCTCGGACTGAGGATCACCACACCGGGGAACGGGCTCGGCTCGTAGAGCGTCAGGAACCAGTTGCCGCCGTGCCAGAGGGTCTCGTCCGGGGTGATGG
>JBJHDE010000025.1:0-18949 GCA_050486385.1 Planctomycetales bacterium
CCACTACGGTCGGTGTCGATCTCCGAACGCTTGACGTACTGCCAGGGATCGGCCGAGACACCGCCCGAAACCTGGGCGACGATCTGCTTGCCGTTGACGACCTTGTGGTTGGCCACCGAATCGACCTCGCGGGGCACGACGTGCTGCTCGGTCTGGAAGCCGCCCTCGGGGCCGAAGTAGGTCATCGACCAGCCGGCCTGTTCGGCCAATCCGCCGGTCTTAATCAGCGCGGTGGCCAGCGACAGGTCGAACACGCCCTGGAGTTCGGCATAGACCGGGTACTGCTTGGCCAGCTCGTTGAACTGGGCCGTGAAGTTGTGGGCGAAGGCCTGGTTTTGCGGATTCGACTGACCGCTGTAGACCTTCTGACCTTGCTCGGCCAGGAACACGTCCTCGCTTTGCACCCGCACGGCCTGGCCGCGAAGATGGAAGGCCGTGAGTTGCTCGTTGGCCGTGACTTCGTTGTAGTTCAGGGTGAACCACCACCGCACCAGGCCCAAGGCCGGGGCCTGACCGGCGGGCAGCAGATCCAGATAGCTGGGGATGCTGACGCCGTCGACCAGTCCGATGCCGATGAGCTTCATGTGGTAGTCGGCCTCGACCAACACCCGAGCCACATTGCTGTGGGGGTCGAGTTGGCCCAGCAGCTCGATGTCTTGCCGGCCGACCCGCTGGCGGATGCCTTCGATCCAGGTCTCGGTGTCGCGACCGGGACGCAGGGCCCGATTGCGATTCTGGTCGATGTAGCGTTGGGCCTCGGCCAGATTCTGCTGACGCGGTTCAATCGTGCAACCGAACGCCTGACCCGGGTGGATCTCGGCCTGCCGCAGCAAGACGACCAGGTCATCCAGCCGCAAGGTGGGCCGACCGGTCTCGGTGCTGCGAGTCCGGCCGCTGGTGTCGGTGGACCAATCGCCCGCCGGGCCAGCCAGCACGATATCGCCAGTGTCGGGGTAAATGAACACGTACTCGATGCGTTGCAGACCGGCCAGGGTCAGCATGTCCTCGGTGGGGCCACGCCCCCGAGCGGCGGCCAGTTGGGCGGCCCGCTCGAGCCGGGTCAGCGAGACCTTACGGAGCCCCGAGGTGCGGCGGACATCGTCATGGGTGCTGCGAGCGGCCAGGCCCGAGTCGACCCGCAGGGGCTCGAGCCATTGCTCGGTGTCCTGGGTGAGTTCGCGGCTCAGCAGGCCCTGGGCGTCGACCCACACACCCTGCGGGAAGGGCCGGATGGTGCCGGGTCCACCGACATCCTCCCAGCTATCTTTCTCGACGGTGTTGGTGATCAGTTCCAAAATGGCGGTGTAGTCGACCAGCGGACCGCCACCAGCGGCCCCGATCGGGGCATCGCCCAAGCGGGTCAGAGCGGCGGTGCGGGCCACATCGCTGGAGATGCCGCCCACCGTATCGATTGCCCCATCGTACAGCCCGGCGGCCGCCTGAGCCGTGGCGATCTGGGCCAGGTAGCGATCACGCAGGGCGATGCTTTCGACTTGCTCGACGGCACGCAGGGCCGGGGCGAACTCGCCAAAGGCCAAGTGGCCAGTAAGCCGCTCGTCGAAGGTCAGCGTCCGCGGTTGGGGTTGGGGCTGATCGGCGACTTCAAACCGCGGCCCGGTGGTCTCGGCCGGCGGGGTCGCGGGGTCGTCGGCCAGCGGAGTCGCGGGCTCGACGGGTTGGATTTCAACTTCGGCCGGCTGCTGAGCCAGCTCGGGCTGCCCATCGTTGGGGGCTCGGCCGCTGAGGATCAGGCCGGCCATCAACAGCAAGCCCGCGGCCAACGCGGCCGGGACAAGCCAACCGACGGGCAGCCGGCCCGGCGATACGGTGTGGGGACGCTTGGTCACAGTCTGCTCCGATTGGGGGGCTAGGCCAGCGGCTTGATCGTCGGGCGAACGCAACCACTGAGCGAGTTCTGGCGAGGCGCCCTCGGTGGGCACGGTCCCCAGGCACCGCCCCAACAGACCGGCCGGCGGTCGAGTTTGGGGCAGCCGGCGGAGGCGACGGTCGAGCGCTTCGTCGGATGCGGGGGAGTGGGGATCAGGCACCATGACTTTCCTCTTGCAACTGCCAGGACTTCATTCGTGTTCGCAGGATCTCGCGGGCTCGCCAGCAACGCCAGCGCGCCTGTTCGGGCGTCGTGCCCTGAATCAAGCCAATTTGCTTGTAATCCAATTCCTGCCAGACCCTGAGGGTCAGGGCCTCGCGGAGTTCTTCGGGCAGCTCGGCCACATGCCGCCGCAGGACCGCGGCACTCTCCTGCTGCTCGACGCTTTCAAACGGTTCGGGCTGGTTGACACCCACCGGCTCGTCCGGCAATTCGGCTTGCTCAAGCTGCTTGCGTTTCCGCTTGCGGCAGTGCTTCCGCCAGACGTTCCGGCCAATCGAGTACAACCATACCCGGGGCAAAGTCGAAGGAACCGTCCGCTGCAACGAGTGCCAAAACCCCGCGAAGGTCTCTTGCGTGAGATCGGCGGCTCGGTGCGGATCACTGGTCAGCCAGTGAAACCAACGGAACAGGCCCTCGTACTGGTCGCGCACGAAGTCGTCGCAAGCCGTCCGATCTCCGGCGGCCAAGTCCGCGTAGCCGTGGGAACTTGCGAGATTCAATGCCAACCTCCTTATGCCTTTGGTCCACTAGTACCGACCGGGGCCGCCGCGTTGGGAAAATTGAGCCCACACCCCGCGGCTTTGCCGACAAACGCCCCGACCGTAGGGGTTGGCCGGCTGATAACGGATTCCCGGGCGACAACCCCCCTCGGGAGAACCAAACAAGGGCCTCGGAGCGGGGCCCCTACAGTTCCCCCACAAGTTCAGCATAGCCGCGCCGTTCGCTCCGTGAGAGACCGAGTTGCTGACTCAATCGGAGAAGGCTCTCGGCCATCGCGTCACGATTGGCCTGATCGGCGGAGAGTTCCAGCTCGACGAATCCCCCCAAGCGATCCACTTGGTCCAGGGCGACCTCGACTTGCTGGCCCTCCCAATCCAGGTGGCCGGTGCGGCGGCTCTTCTCGACGACCACCGCCGGCTGAAAGCCCAGGGCCACCAGCATTTGGTGCCAGGCCTGAGCCGGTTGGTCCACACCCGCCAGCGGCAACTCCAGCTCTTGGCGAGTCTTGGTGCGTGCGTCGACCCGCGGGCCTTTATAGGTCAATCGGCATTGTGCTCCCCACTGCCTCAGCCGCAGGGCCTCGTCGGTGGCGCGGTAGTCGCGTGCGGGATGGGCAAAGTACACGTCCCGCTGCCGCTCGGCCGGGCCCAGGCGACAGCCCAGGTCCGCTAAGGCGGCCTCCAGGTCCGCGGGCTCGTCGAGCCGAAACTTCAGCTCCACCTCGTAAACGCAGGGTTGTTGATCCATCCGGCGCGATCCCGACTGAGCGTTGGTTGATGCGACCCAGCCGATCCGGATCGTCAGGCCTGGTCCTCGGGGCGATCCCAAGGGTCTTGCGGTTGCGGTCGTGCGACCACCGCCGGGCGATTCTGGGCGTCTTCCTCAAGAATGCGTTGCGGTGTCGGCAGCCGGGTCTGGGCCAGCTCGTCGACGATCAGTGGCAGACTCACGGCCAAGGCGGCCAGGCCCGCCAAGGACACGATCACCACGCTCCAGGCCAGCGACCATTCGCTGATAGGCCAACTGACGGTGGACCACGAGTACATGGTCAGCAGCGGGTTGAGCAAGAGCCAGCCACTGTACTCGATATTGCTGAGTTCCATGGCCCAGTGCATCAACAGGCCCAACACCGACAACCCAATCACCAGCAGCACATGGGTGGGAAAGCTCGGCAGACGGGCCAAGGCATTCACGTTGCGGCGGGCCAGGATGGTCAGGCTGTAACCCACGCTTAGAAAGAACGCCATGTAGCCCAGGCCCAACAGCACCAGGCCCGGCAGGCGGCCCGGCAGCGTATCGAACTCGAAGATGGGCAGGTCCAGGACATACAGCGTCGCCAAGCCCAACAGACTGGCGGTGATGGCCCCTGCCAGACTGAACAGCAGTCCCGCGCCAGGCCCAGGATTGAAGCCCGCCAGAAACAGCCGGGCGAACAGCGATTTCGGCAAGCGACGGCGGACGCGATGCGAGAGTTCGGCCGATTCGTTGGTGAGAAAAATGCCCACCAGGCTCCAGTAGATCAAGCTGCCGTTCAAGAACAACAGCCCCAGCAGTTCATAGGTCAGAAACGGAAAGCGCTCGCGCAGATGAAAGGCAACCACCGCGGCCCAACCCACGGCGACGGCGTACTGCACCAGAATCGCCACCCGCAACGGTGTGCTGCGATTGGCGCTGGCAAAGTTGAGCTGCGCGGCGCTGGCCAGAAACAGAATGGCGAAGGTCGTCGCATAAGCCGACAGGGCCGCGGCGTTGGCGATCCAGAAGTCGGCCAGGTTGATGGACAGGGATTCCTCAAACAACCACACATGCACGGTCGCCGCCACGCCCATAAAGGCATAGGCCGTGGCAAACAGCAAGCCGCCACTGATCAGCATATTCCAGTGCCGGTCCTTGGTCAGCGTGGCGGCCGCCACGGCCACCATGGTCAACAGGGCCGAGACCATCAGCACCACGACCATCACATACAAAATGGTTGGAAAGTCGATGCCTTGCAGCAAGTAGGTGAACGCCAGGCACGGGGCCAGCACCGAGTAGTACAGCATGGCTTGCATCAGCGCGCTGGCCAACTTGCCGGCCACAATCTGATGTGGCCCCATCGTCGTAATCGACAGCATCTCGTAGGTGCCGTCTTCCCGCTCGCTGGCCAGGCTCCGCCCCGCTCCAAATGGGACGACGACCAACGTGCAAAAGCCCAGCATCAAGAAGTAGCCGTAGAACAGCTCGGGCCCGTGGGCGTTGTAGTAAATCCCCGGCCCAATCATGGCAATCGCCACGAAGGTATAGGCCCAGGCCCCGATCAACAGCATGCCGAACGTGATGAGAAACTGCCGGCTCTTGATCGCCTGCCGGGCCTCTTTAACCAGAATCGCGCTCAGCGAGTCACTCGCCCGACTCAACCAACCATCCACCCGCCGCCCCCAGTCGCTCAGACGACTGGGACGGGTCGAGGCACTCGCGGAAGTGTCCAACGTGGTGGTCATGAGCTGATGAACGACAATTTGAAACGTGTGGCTGTTTCCAGCGAATGAGACTGATATCTACAAAGGTTTAATAACGGCACTTGTTGCACGGGAATCCGTAAGCACAGGCATCAAGCGCGCATCAACGGAAATCGTCATCCGTGTCATCCGTGGTTGTCTTGGCTTGGATCGCTGCCAACGTCCTCCTTTCGGGCCAGTTTCGGGTGGAGGAGCCGCCATGTCCTGCCCTCTCCCTCCGCGTCTCCGCGTCTCCGCGTGAGCTGACACCATCCAGCGCCCCCAACGAAATCCTCGTCGACCGAGTGTCATCCGCATGCGGTCACTGCACCAGGCCCTCGGTCACGTCCATGAACACGTCTTCCAACGAACGCTGCCGCGAGGCAAACTCGGCGATGCGGAACCCCGCGCCGATGGCCGCCGCCAACAGATCGGCCTCGGCATGCCGGTCGCCAGTGTGACTCAGCAGAAGCTGGTCGTCTTCGTGTCGGACCAACTGAAAGGCCGTCTGGTCGGCCAACCATTCGGCCACCGGCTCCGAGGGCCCCAGCACGCGGATCTCGACCATCCGGCGCGTCGCCTGCGAGCCGCGCTGTTCGATCTCGTCGACCCGCCCCACGGCCAGTAGCCGGCCCTGCTCGATGATGGCCACCCGATCGCACATCTCGGCCAGTTCGGTCAGAATGTGCGAACTGATCAGCACCGTGCGGCCCTGCGCCGCCAGCGAGCGAATCATCTGCCGAAGCTGAATCCGCGCCCGCGGATCCAGGCCCGCGGCGGGCTCGTCCATGATCAACACCGAGGGGTCGTGGATCAACGCCCGACCCAGGCACAGGCGTTGCTTCATGCCTTTACTCAGGCCCATCGTCGGCTTGTCGGCCAGACCGTCGAGCTTGGTAAAGTCCATGACCCAGCCCAACCGCTCGTGCCGCTCGCGACCCACCAGGCCGTAGCTGCGGGCGAAGAAGTCCAGGTACTCGCGGACGTTGATCGCCGGTTGCGTGGCAAAGGCATCGGGCATGAATCCCAGCCGCCGCCGCACGCGGTCGGGATCGTCCAGCACGCTGAAGCCGTCGATCCAGGCCTCGCCCGAGGAGGGCTGCTCCAACGTGGCCAGGATCCGCATGCTGGTCGTCTTGCCCGCCCCGTTGGGGCCGATGTAGCCAAACACTTCGCCCGGGGCCACGCGGAACGAAATGTCGTCGACGGCCTTGGTCGTGCCGAAATACCGCCGCAATCGCCGAACTTCAATCATCGGCGACACGGCGGATTCGGGCGGCGGTGGCGACTTGGTGACCACGCGATCGATGCACTCCGGCAGAGCAACCGGGCGAGTCCGGCCGGTGGGGCCGGGCCCACGGCTCACTCCACGGCTTGGGGTTCGGGTTCGGGAGCCGGGGCGTCTTCGGGCCGGGTGGTCACGATCAGGGCCGCACCGAACAGCTCGTTGACCAGCCGCTTAACATCGTCCGGCTCGACCGCTCCCAATCGCTCGGGATACGAGCGATCGAAGTCGTAGCCCACGCCCAGCAACTCGTACAACGCGGCTTGATAGGCCTGCTGCTGGGCGGTGGTGTTGGACATGGCGTGCGAGGCCAGCAACTGCTCGCGGGCCTGCTCAAACTCGTCCTCGGGAATCCCCTCGCGACGGATTCGCTCCAGGTTCGCCTGGATTCGCTCGACCACCTCGCCGGCGGTCTCGGGCCGGGTCTGGGCCATGAAGAAGAAGTAGCCCGGCGACAACCCGCGGAGATCCTGACCAAACACATAATAGACAAGCTGATCGCCGCGGAGTTCTTCAAACAACCGCGATCCGAACCCACCGGCCAGCACGGCGTTGAGCATCCGCAGCTCGGCCCCCCGCTTGAAATCGAAAATGCTGGGCACCGGATAGGCGACAATCACCATCGCCGTGTTGGCCTGCTGATTGACCAGCTCTTCGTGTCGGTCCCTGGCGATCCGTTCGCTGGGCGTGGTCTGCTTGGGAAACTCGGGAAAGCGAAAATCCTCGGCCTTGGGGTATTTTCCAAACACCTGCTCCAGCCGCTCAAGCATCGGCTCGACCTCGATGTCACCAAACACCGAAATCACCATATTGTTCGGCACAAAGTGCCTGGCATGGAACGCCCGGGCCTGGTCAACCGTCAGCCCCTGGACCGTGTGCCGCCAGCCCAATGTCGGTCGGCTGAACGGCGAACTCTCGGGCAGTTGCTCAAGAAAGTAATCGAATGCCTCGGTCCGGGTGTCAGCGGTGCGGGCGGCGATCCGCTGCACCTGCAAGGCCTGGGCCTTGGCGAACTCCTCGGCCGGAAAGCTAGGATGGAACAGCACCTGGTCGACGTAGTCCAGCGATTTTTCAAAGTCATCGCTGAGCACGGCGGCTTGCAGGTGGCAGGTGTTGCGCTCGCTCGACACGGCCATGCCGCCGCCGGTCGAGTCGAAATACTCGGAGATCTCGGCTTCGGAATACTTGGCCGTGCCCTTCCGCATGACGCTGGCCGTCAAACTGGCCAGGCCCGCCGTCTCGTGGGTGTCGGCCAACGAGCCGGCCTTGACAAACGCCTGCATGCTGACCAGCGGCACCGCCGCCTGCCGCTTGACCAACAGCACCAGCCCATTGGGCAGCTCGCGGCGGACGATGTCGCTCTCCACCGATTCGGCTTCTTCGTCGGTGGCCGCCAGCGTGGTCCCCGGCGGAACAACCTCCACGGTGTTGGTCCGCTCGGCTCGGAAATACCGCTGTGCGCAGTCGCGGATCTGTTCGGCCGTCACGCTTTGAATACCGGACACGTAGTGGTCGTCGTACAGCGGATCGCCGGTACTCAAGTAGCTGCGGGCCAAGCTCTCGGCCTGGGCCTGCACGGTTTGCTGACCGAACACGTGCTCGGCAGCCTTTTTGCGTTTCACCTTGGCGAGTTCGGCCTCGGGCACCAGCTCGGTCTTCAAACGCTCAATCTCTTCAAAAACCGCATCGCGGCAGGCCGCCAGGTTCTCGGCCGGACACTCCACACTCAGCTCGAACCAGCCTTTGACATACCGCGGCGTGTAGCTCGCCCCGTCGACGCCCACGGCCAGGGGCTGTTCGATCCGCAGCCGCTTGACCAACCGCGAGCTATTGCCGCTGGTCAGCAGATCGCTGGCCACGTCCAACGGGTACAGGTCGGGGTGTTGCAGGGGCACCGTCGGCCAGGCCACGCTCCACTCGACGGTCTCGCCGGGCATCTCGATCCGCGTGCTCCGCGGCGAGATCTGCTCGGGCTCGTCGCCCAGATGCACCCGCCGCTCGGTCGTGCGGTCGGCCTCGCGAAACTCTTCAAGCACCTTGTCCAGAATCGCCTCGGTCTCGACCGCCCCCACGACCAAGAACACCATGTTCTGCGGCACATACCGCTCGCGGTAGAAATCCACCACATCCTGCCGCGTCAGCCGTTGCAGCACCGACAGATAACCAATCGTCGGGTGCTGGGCCGGATGCTCAAGAAACAGCAACTCCTTCATGGCCTGGTACATCGCCCGCGGGCGTTCGCTTTCGCCCATCTCCAGCTCGCGCTGCACGACGCCCAGTTCGCGGCGGAACTCCTCGGGCACGAAGGCGGCGTGCTGCATGGAGTCGGCCAGCAGTTCGATGGCCGTGCCGATTCGGTCGGCCGGGGCATCAATGAAGTAGGCCGTCAGGCTATCGCTGGTGTAGGCGTTGGTCCGCCCGCCCAGGCTGTTGACGAGGGCCGTGATCTCCTTTTCGGTGCGATTCTCGGTCGAACCGCCGGCCACCAGGTGTTCGACCAGGTGGCTGATGCCGGCCCCCAGGTACTGATCCTCAAACGCCCCGCCAGTCTGATGCACGTAGCAGCGGGCCGTTGCCACCGGTGCGGCGTGGTTCTCCTGCACGATCACCGTCAGTCCATTGCTGAGCCGGGCGACCGTGACGGCCTTGGCGAGCGGCCTTTTGGCGACATAGTGCGTGGGCACCACGATGCTGCGATCCACCTGCTGGGCTTCGCCCTGGGTTGTGGTGGGGGGGGTCTCGTCGCCCCGGGCCTGGGTCATCCAACATCCCCCCAAAATCATGAGTCCCACGATTCCATGAGTGCAACGCATGGACATGCTCTCCGTGGTGTACCATGCCCCACCCCTCCGGCCGGGCCAATAGTCTCCTATTGTAGAAGCTCCGCCCTCCACATACCAAGGCCCAACCGCTAGCGGATCGCCCCCGGGGAAAACAGGCCACCTCGCCTCCTACAGTCCTCGGACGAGCATGTCGGCTCAGCCGCGGCTTTTCCAGGTGATCTCGCCTTGGCTCGTGGTGCGGGCGAGTACGAAGAGCAAGTCGGACAAGCGGTTGAGGTAAACCACAACCAACTCGCGAACCGGCGTGTCGCTGGCGGCTCGCAGGCTGACGAGTGCCCGTTCACCGCGACGGCAGACCACCCGGGCCACATGCAACAGGGCCGTGGGCCGATTGCCTCCGGGCAGGATAAACTGCTTGAGTGGCGGAAGCACGGCATCCAGCCGGTCGATGGCCGCCTCGAGCCGGGCGACGGCGGCCTCGTCCAGCAAGGCCATGCCCTGGGCCTCGGCGTCGGGCGTGGCCAACTCGGCTCCCAGGTCGAACAGCTCGTGCTGCACCGTTTCCAAAATAGCGTCCACCGCCTCGGGCAGGGGCTCGGCGCGGGCCAGGCCCAAAAAGGCATTCAGCTCGTCAACCGTGCCATAGGCTTCGATCCGCGGATGGTCTTTCGGCACCCGGGCGGCACGGAACAGCCCGGTGGTGCCATCGTCGCCAGTTTTGGTGTACAGCTTCACGAGATCCCTCTCTGTTGGGGTGGGTTTGGCGGACAATGGCCGACTTCTTGGGCCGGGACGGTTGGTTCCGCCGGGACGATTGGCCTAAACTGGCGGCTGGCAACTATAAGACGACACGCGGCGCCGCGGACGCCCGCATGGCAAGGCACGACGCCCGAACGACCCGAAACTCGCGGGTTGGGTCCTCCCTGGTGTTGTATCGCCAGCGAGCCGATTGCCCAGCCCATGCCCAAACGACAAGGTGCTTGGATGTTGCGACGTGCAGGATTCGGGGGATTGCTGCTGACGGCTTGGACCCTGGTGGGACTGGCCGCCATGGCCAACGAGCCGAACGAGGAGTCCGTCGAAGGGCGGTTCCTCAAAAATCCGCGGATGGTCACCGATCCGGCGCTGTGGGTGCGAGCCGGCGAAGGCTACTTCTCGCCCGACGGTCAGACGATTGTCTACCAGGCCCAGCCGAAGGATTACCCCTTCTACCAGATCTACACGCAGCCGCTGGCTGGCGGTCGGCCACGACAAATCAGCACCGGCCGGGGCCGGACGACCTGTGCGTACTTCCATCCCGACGGCGACAAGATTCTGTTCGCCAGCAGCCACCTCGACCCGAACCTCGACAAGACCGAGAAAACCGAACGCGACGCCCAGGAGGCCGAGCGAGCCTCGGGCCAACGCCGCCGGTACGAGTGGCCCTTCGATCCGCACATGGACATGTTCGTCGCCACGCCCGAGGGCGAGATTCTCAAGCGGTTGACCAAATCGTCCGGTTACGACGCCGAAGGCGCGTATGGGCCCGAGGGCAAGAAGATTGCGTTTTGCAGCACCCGCGATGGTCACCCCAACCTGTATGTGATGGATGCCGACGGGTCGAACGTTCGGCAACTGACGGACACCCCCAGCTACGATGGCGGACCGTTCATTTCGCCCGACGGCAACTGGATCTGCTTTCGGTCCGACCGCGAGCAAGAGAACTACTTGCAGATTTACGTGATTGGGATCGATGGCCAGAACGAGGTCAAGCTCACGACCAATCCCCAAAGCGTCAACTGGGCACCGTACTGGCATCCCACCGAACCCTACTTGATTTGGGCCGCCGCCGATCACTCGCGCCCCGGGCGCCCGAATTACAACTTGATGCTGATGCGATATTCCATGGAAGATGGGCAGTTCAAGTCCGGCAAGACCTGGCAAGTCACCGACCAGGCGTCGGCCGATGTGCTGCCGGTGTTCAGTCCCGATGGCAAGAAGTTGATGTGGACCTCGACCCGGGGTGAAGACCGCACCAGCCAATTGTGGATCGCCGAGTTTCAATTGCCCGAGGAATGAACGGCCGCCGGGGTGGGGTGCGTGGAGTTACTCGACGCACTCCACCAGGGCCCACAGGCTGGGGTCTTCGGCAATGGGAAAGAAATCGCCGAGGCTCAGCGTTTGCTCGCCGAACTCGTGATCCCACATCCGGTAGTTAAACCCCAAGCGACCCACTTCGCGCGGGGCCCAACCTTGCAGGGCCGCGGCGTCAAGAAACACCCACAGCGAGTAGTCGTGGCCGCGGCTCTCGCTACGGGCGGTGATCAGCCCTGCGCCGCTGGCCGGGGCTTGTTCGCGCGTGCGAGCCAGGGCGACTTGCTCCAACACCGGCTCGCGCGATTGCCGGCCCCGACCAAACGGCAGCACCACGAACTGATGGCAGAACCGTGTGCCGCGACGAACATCGGGATTGTGTCGGGTATTGATCCACACCCGCAGTCCGTCGCTGCCCTCCAGGTCGCTGGGTTTGCACTGAGGGGCGCGGCGTTTGCCGTGGGTATGCACTTCGATGGCCAGGCCCGCGTCATTCCAGCCCAGCCGCACTTCGGCAAAGGCCCGCCGATCTTCCAACGTGGCCAGGTTGGGCAGGGCATGCTGTGCGGAAAGCTGCCAGGCGGCCTTGCGGTCCAAGCCGGCCTGGTAGCGGCAAGGCACCGCGAATCGAAACAGGCTGCGAGCAGGAAGCTCGACCCGCGGGGCCTCGTCGTTCATGCCTCAACCGGCTTGGGGGATTACGTTTTGACCTCTTCGTCGCTGACGGCCTCGCCGGCTTTCCAACGAAGAAAGGCATCCAGGAAGGGCTGAATCTTGCCGTTGATCACCGGATCAAACTGCGTGATCGAATAGCCCGTCCGCGTATCCTTGACCCGCTGGTCCGGATGCTGAAAGTAGCTGCGAATCTGCGAACCGAAACCCGTCTTCGGCCGATCGGCGTAGCGGGCGGCCTCCTCGTCGTCGCGCTTCTGCTCTTCAAGCTGCAACAGCTTGGCACGCAGCATCTTCCAGGCCAGATCGCGGTTCTTATGCTGCGAACGCTCGTTCTCGCACCGCACGGCCACGCCAGTCGGTTTATGTGTCAACCGCACGGCGCTGGAGGTCTTGTTCACGTGCTGACCACCCGCCCCGCTGGCACGCATGGTCTGCTCTTCGACGTCGCCTTCGTTGATCTCAATCACGATCGTATCGTCGACCTCGGGCGTAACGTCCACGAAGGCGAAGCTGGTTTGCCGCTTGCCTTCGGAGTTGAACGGGCTGATCCGCACCAGCCGGTGCGTGCCGGTTTCGCCCTTGAGGAAACCATAGGCATAAGGCCCGCGGACGGCGAAGGTGGCAAAGTTGATGCCCGCCTCCTCGTTGTCTTGCCGGTCGATGAGTTCGATTTCGTAGTCGTGCTCGCTGGCCCAATAGCCATACATCCGCAACAGCATCTCGGCCCAGTCGTTGGCATCGGTGCCGCCGTCGCGGGCGTGGATGGTGACCATGGCGTTGCTGTTATCAATGGGCCCATTGAGCAGGGCCTTCAAGCGCAATTCGTCCAGCAGCACGCCGGCCTTGTCGCAGGCCTCGAGCAACTCGCCATCAAACTCGTTGTCGTCTTCGGCCAACTCGATGCCGGCTTCGATTTCCTCGGCCAGGGCCGTCACATCGTCCAACGGCTTCAAGACGGCATTCAACGCCTTGAGCCGGCCGACGACCGACTGCGCACGGGCCTGGTTATCCCAGAACCCCGGCTCGCTCATCTGGGCTTCGAGTTGTTCGATCTCACCCTTCTTGACGCCGTAGTCAAAGACTGTCTCGTAACTGAGTAATCCGCAGCAGGATACCGCGAGCGCGGTCAATGGGTTCGCGATCCATAGGCTCAATGCACCAATCGAGGACGATGTGCGGGCGGCCCACCCTGACGCGGGCCCACCCCAAATTCTCTTATAGTAGACGATCCGCGATTCGACCAGGGGAGCCCCCGCCCCGCCGGCTGGCCGCGGTGGCCACCAACCCTGGTGGCTCACATTTCCAAAGCCCCAGCGAATAGCCCGACAGAAAGTGTGCCACTTGGCTGGCACCCCCGGCGGCGGCTATTCTTCGGCCTGCTTGGCCCCACCGGCTTGGGGTAAACCAGCCAGAGTCACGGACCTGGGAGCGTGGCGGACGGATTCCCGCGGCGGCGGAACGTGCGTTCGAGGGTGACATCCAACACACCAGGGAGTCTCGGCACGATGACGCGGTACTTGCAGCTCGATTCGCAGCGGTTGGTCGAAACGGCCCAACGGCTCAAGAAGCGAATCAACGAGCGTTTTCCCACTTCCGGGCTCAGCCATGTGGCCACCGAACTCTACGAGACGGCCACCACCGCCCGCGACCGCAGCGAGCGGATTGGCCGGCCGATGTACGGACTCCGGATCTCGGCGATTCTGCTGTCGGGGGCCATCGTGGGCCTGGTGCTTCTGGTGCTGGCGAGCCTGGAGTTCCGCACCGCCTTTCGCGAAGGGGCCGAGTTTCTGCAAGTCGCCGATGCGGGCATCAGCAGCTTGTTCTTCGTGGGCGCCGCGGTCTTCTTCTGCTTGACGCTGGAAACCCGTTACAAACGCAGTCGGGCGTTGCGGGCCATGCAGGAACTGCGGAGCCTGGCGCATGTGATCGACATGCATCAACTCACCAAGGATCCCGAGCGGATTTTTCGAGGCGCGCAGCATCAAACGGCCTCGTCACCGCAGGTGCAGATGACGCCGTTTCAGATGGGTCGCTACCTGGACTACTGCACCGAGATGCTGTCGTTGGTCGGCAAGATCGCCGTAATCTATGTGCAGAACTTTCAAGATGCCGTGGCCATCGACGCGGTCGAGCAAATCGAATCGACCACGACCGGCCTGTCGCGAAAGATCTGGCAAAAGATCACCCTGCTAGACACCTACGCCGCCCGCTCGCAAGCCGATCGCATCGTGCTACCCCCGACGCGCCCAGTCCGCCCCAACGGCGAGACCAGCCAAGAGTGATTGGGAGCGAGTGGACAGGCCGGTTGGCATCTCTGGCGACGTATTCAGGAACCCAGCCGAAAAAGGGGGTGACCGAAGCGTGAGACTCAGGACAGGAAACAGGTTGAACCGCGAAGACGCCAAGATCGCGAAGACGCCCTGCCCCACCTTCGCGCTCTTCGCGTCTTGGCGGTTGGTTCCGCTGATTCGGGCAGCCAATGCCGAAATGGGGCGCGTGATTCGGGTTAGTTTGTCCAGCCGTCTTGGACAACACGGGTTCAACCGTCTGATCTCCACACTGTTCGAAGACTTGCGCAGGCAGCGGCAGAACTGATCCAACGCAACCCCGGGACGATAGAATAGCATTATGCGATGAATCCGGGACGTCGATCGATGAAGTCCAAGCGCCTCGCCTGAAAGACTATCTGGGTTCCTGGAGGTCATTCAGCCACTTGCCAAGCCGGCTCTGCTCGCCAGCCACTTCGACCAGGACCTCGCGCGACTCGGTCAGTCGCACCAGGAAAGATCCGTCAGGGGCGACCTCCAAATCCCGTGTGTCTGGGGGAATCGGCAGTGTTCTGGCCAGCGGGGGACCATCCAATCGCCACGATACCAGTTCGTTCCGATCCCCATCGTCATGGTGCGCGATCAACTGAGGCGGTTCCTTCAGAACGCTGAGCAAGCACGACCGACTGACAGAGTTGTTGGGTACGCTTCCCAAATGCCGGAACCCCCAGATGGGATCATCCTCTTTGAGATATACATCAAATGACAAAGGCCCCAACAACAAGTGGTTCACAACAGCCACTCGATCCGAGTCAGGAATAGCGAATACACTGCCCATTGGGGACGGGAACGAGTCGACCAGACGCCACCGTCGCCCAACCTGAAACTCCTCGACGACCCAATCCCTGGGAAAATCACCTTCTCGTTCGAACCGTCGTTCCAGACGATTGCTCGCAGGTCGAGATCGGTTGACGTAGATCGTGTCGCCCGCGGTGCCATAGCATGCTGAGAAGATCCAGTTGTTTGGATACTTTCTCTCTTGAAGCAGTTTGCCATCCCGAAGACGTCGCTCAATCAATGTGTCAATCGAAACCAGGAGTATCCGCGAGTCGTCGGGAGCGACTCGTATGCCAAAGTCGCAATCGGAATGCTCTGCCTCTTCAGGAGCTTCGAGTCCTTTGAGCACCCGAACGGGACCCATGGTCCGGCAATCAATAATCAATACGGAGCACGGATCCGCCGCGCTTAACAGGAACTCTCCCGTCGTATGAGAGAATCCGCTAACCCAGACCGGTCGACCTGCGAATCGCTTGCTCCCCG
Source organism: Planctomycetales bacterium (assembly GCA_050486385.1). Classification (GTDB taxonomy): domain Bacteria; phylum Planctomycetota; class Planctomycetia; order Pirellulales; family Pb10988; genus JBJHDE01. The sequence continues at coordinate 15,492 of JBJHDE010000025.1, forward strand.
TGAGCTTCCATCGAGACCGGTCATCGCTTGCCGATTCAAAGAAGTGGACCAACGATGTGGCCTTGTTACTGTCCCTCATCCAGAGGGCTACGCGATTGCTATCAGGCGAAATGATAACACCAAAGATCAACCAACTCTCATCAAAGGGCGCATCGGCTGGAAGCAACTCATGGAGCTTGACCTGCTCGCTCCCACCGTCCGCATGCCCACTCCGTGTGAAAACGAGCAGGTTGATCGTCACCAAAGTCAAACACACCAGGAAAGCGAGTCGTCTCGCTTCGAACGGGTTGCGATTGTTGAAAGAACCACAAAGCATTAGGAGATCCTCCATCACCGATATGCCAAGACCGTATCGCCAAAGGTATCCGTGCAGCTCGTCTCTCGCCCTCGGGCGTCGTAGACGCAATCCTCGCCCAAGTCATTCGGGTCGCGGATGGCAACGCGGGTTCACGCCCTCGTGAAAGCGCGAGGATCACGCCGAGGCAGATGTTCTCATTCGCCAGTTTCTCAAACGTTCAACGCACGAATTCGTCTGGGGCTTTCAAGAGTCTGGACGTTCAGGGCTCAGGGGAAACCTGACCACTGGGCGAAGTTTAGGCATTGCCTTGTGAAGCTCGCGGCGCATCCTCCGGCTGATCATCGTGTCTTGATGAAACAGGTGCTCAAGATTGTCGAGTGCCTTCAGCTTCTTGGCACCTTCGTCAGTAACCCGGGTTCCCGACAAGTCGAGGTAAGTCAGGCTCCGCATCGTCGCCACCAACTCAACACCAGCATCCGTCAGGCGGGTATCGGACAAAAGGAGATGAGTGAGGGTCTTCAGTTTCGTGAGATGAAGCACTCCCTCGTCAGTCACGTCCGTGCCGACCAGGGATAGACTGTCCAGCTTAGGTAGGTCGGGCAGTCGCTCGAGACCCTGATCGGATACCTTTGTACAATCAAGCACGAGGCTTCCTAAGTTCGGCAGCACGGCGAGATGGGGCATCGCCTCATCGGCAAACTGGGTTCCAGCGAGGATCAGTTGCCCCAGATTCTCATGGGGTTCCCAAGCCTGAAATCCCGTGCCACGAATGTCGCAGTATACCAGGTTCAGATAGCGGAGCCTTCGAAGGCGTCCGAGATGCCGCAGCCCATCATCGGTCAACTTCGAACTGTCCAGATAGAGGCTGTTCACGCGATTGGCGGGGTTCCAAGCGGCGAAGCCCTGCCCCGTCACGGCGGTCTGGCCCAGCGAGAGACCCTCAAGGTTGGTGAGTCCGGCGAGCTTCGCGAGACCACGATCAGTGATTGCCGTCGACGCGAGCCCGAGGCTACGCAGCCTCTCAAAGGTCGCGATAGACGCCGCCCCAGGATCGCCAATTCGCGTATCCACAACCGAGAGAATTTCCAGGTTGTGGGCCCCCTCAAGGATTCGTAAGCCTTGATCCGTGATGCGGGTACCACCCAACCTCACCTCAGTCAGCGACTCGAAAGAACGCAGCTCGCTGAGCGCGATTAACGTGGAGTCGTTGATTTGGCGAGGCTCACCCTCGTCGTAGTATGGAGCCCAAACACTGAGGAGATCTTCCCCAGCCCTCGGTCTGAGCACGACCCCGGACACGCGAACGGCCCGCTCCCGATTAAACCGGGCGTCAGCATCATCCGCGGTATCATCCGCCCAGACACCGCCGCAGACGATTCCTAGAGCGACCATGACTTGGAAACCTTGACCCAACTGGTTCATTTCAATTCCTCGCTTGAAAATTGTTCCAGAATCTCTTGGTCCTCGGCTGCTCAGGATCCTCCCCATGGCTATGGTACGCCTCCGGCGAATTGGCTTGTGGGGCGCCTCTGTCTTGGGCCCAATTTTCGAGCGTTGGTCCGGCGGCCGTTCCCCAGGTCATGGCCTAGCTCAACCCTTACACTTTCCGCCAGCAACGCTTTGCCAGCCGTGCTGGCTACTTGAAGGGCAGGAGCAGCCTGTCGATCCTGGTTCAATCATCACAACAGACCACCATCGAGCGAACTCCTGCCAAAACCATTTGCTAGCAGTTTCCAGCATCTTGTGCAACTTTCTGGAGCGGCGCGGTTTTCGGATTGGCTGACGTCGCGTCCTTCAACTGCCGCTGTTTTCGGTACTCGCCGGGGGGAACGCCGACTTCACGGCGGAAGACCTCGTACAACCGCTGAGCGCTCACAAACCCGACGTCGCGGGCAATCGCCGCCAGCGATCGGGTGCTTTGCACGAGTTCCCGCTTGGCACGTTCGATCCGTACCCGACGAATCTCCGCGGCGATCGGGCGACCCAGGGCCTTGTGCATGTAGTTCTGAAGTGTCCGCGTCTCGACACCGGCCGCCCGAGCGACATCGTCGGGGCCAATGCTCCGGTGACAGTTGGCCGAGATGTAGGCCAGGGCCGAAGCCACGGTGGGGTCCTCGACGGCGAAAAAGTCCGTCGACTCGCGAACCACCAGTCCCTGCGGAGCAATCAGCATCTCCCGCGGCGGAGGAGCCTGGCCGTCCATGAGCCGGTCGAGGAGGCGGGCGGCCTCGAAGCCGATCCGGTCGTAGCCCACCTCCAGGCTGGTCAGCGAAGGGCGGGGGTGCTCGCACAAGGTCTCCTCATTCTTGCCGGCGATGACGGCCACATCGGCGGGCACCCGCCAGCGGCGGCGATGACACTCCTGGACCACCATCCGGCCGACGCCTTCGTTGCTGACGTACACGCCTACCGGGGGGTGCCAGCGGTCCATCCAGCGGCGGATCACCTGTTCGGTCTTGCGCCACTGGACCAGATCCCGCCAGGGATTTTGCGGAACCCGGTCCGACAGACACCCGAAGCCGGCCTGCTGGACAACGCGCGCGAACTCTCGGACCTCAAGTTCGTGCTCCACGTCCTTCGAGAAGGTCAACGTGGCGAAGGTGCGGAACCCCCGGGCGAGCAGGTGCTCGGCGAAGAGGCGGCCGGCGGCGGTCGCATCGGCAAAGATGCCCGGGAGCAAGGCACGCGCCGGCGAGTTGGCCCAGACATTGACGACCGGAATGCCGAGCTGCGACGCCCGCTCGGCCAGCTCTCGGCTGGCCCGGGCGATGATCCCATCGTAGGGCAGCGACTTCCGTCGGTGGGTCGGCAGGGTTTGCAGGACGAACTCGTCGATGGTCGTGTGCCACCGCTGCGCCTCGGCATAGCGTTGGGTTCCCGCAAAGACGGCCGCGTGTCGCTTGTAGCCCCATTGCAGGTCCATCATCACGGCCACACGACGCGGGGGGGTGCTCATAGGGCCGTTCCGAAAAACGAGATCAGATTTCCGGGAATCGAGGTGATTCGATAGTAAGCTCCTCGGTACGAGACCACAATCCGTCCGCTGGCAGGACTCACCAATTCTGCTCGCACTTCCGCCCGTGTGGTCGCTGGGCGATGAGTCCGCCCGAGCGATTGAGTGCGGGGTCGCGATGTGCGGCTTGGCCAGGGTCGCGAAAAC
>JBJHDE010000026.1:0-18867 GCA_050486385.1 Planctomycetales bacterium
AGCTGCTGCCCACAATCGTCCAGCGTGCAATCCTTTGATTTCTATCGTCGTTGGCATAGGCAGTGACGACAAATGGGCTGCCATACTGTAGTCCGTTAATCGTCAGTGCAATAAATGGACGATCGGTCTCAGCGTCGTAGTAATTCAAAAAAGAAGGAGGAATAGCGTCGGGAGGATCAAGCTCGCTATCCTCCTGCTGCCGCTCTGAATTCATGACCTCTGTAAGCAACTCTCTCAACACCGCCAGCGAATCATCATCCCTAATCTCAATGTAGTCATCCAGGATCAAGTCATAGTAGACAACACGATCGAAAGGGCGATTAACTACATCTTGTGCAGACAAGACATCCTCCCGTGCACGGCAGCCGCCCTGAAACAGGACGAAAACGAACAACACGATCCAAATGTATGTTGCGACCGCACGATACGGAACACCGCCCACTTTCGTGCCCCACCGTGGCCCGACATCATCGAGACCGAGCACGAAACAATCGGCCGGCCTTCCTTCGGGAACTGCCCGCCCGTGGGCAGCCCTCTGACGCCGTTCATGATTCTCAACGATTTGCCGCGGCCCGGCACCCGTAGCATACCGGTCTGGATTGCCAGAAAGGAGGTCCAACGAGCGAAGATCGTTTAAGTCGAGACTGAGATTCGCTGGTGGAGACATCATTTCTTTCCTGTTAGGGGAAATACTACTTCGCTCCTCGTGGGGCACGAGCGGGCCACCCCTCAACCCCCGACTGAAACTTCTCCAGAAACAGTGCCGCTTTATCCGCGAACCTCGCCTTAGACATCCTCTGCAATCAGGTGGCCGTAGAGCTTCCATAGCCGAGGAGCACGGAGCTTGAGATCTTCAAAATTGCCAGGTTCCAAGGGCTTGCCGACATAAGAATGGTTGATCTTGAAGCGCGGAATCTGGCTGCCAGTCAACCTCTCATAGACTTGGTCCGCAACAGCCCCGAACTCCAAACAATCTATACCTCGAATCCATTGATGATGCCGAGCGAGGGTCTTATCGGGAGAGCAGATGATCTGACAGAACAGCCGCCGCCCTAGGGAAATGGCTGACTTAACAAACACATCGAAGATGTCCTCACTGTCAAGCTGTCTCAGGACGAAGTAGGCGGCCCGAATGTCCCAGTTCTCCGCCTTAACGTAGGTCATGTAAAACCTGCCGTTGAAGGCGGCGACGTCCTCTGGCGACAGTTGCCCAAGGATCGTCGCCAATTCCTGACACTGAAGCGAGCGATCGCTGACCATGCCCTTGTCGGGAAGCACCCGCTTGCTCTGTTCAATAATCTTCCAAAAGCGGTCTTCATCCATGTACGTCATGTGTGTCTCCCGACGCAGAATTGCTGTGGCCTAGCCACAGAGGTGAGCTAGGCTGGGAGTGTCCGAATTGCGGTGCCTGGGGCTTGCCGGGGCGGGGGCCGGAGGCGAGGGGATTATCGGACGTTCGCGCGGACGGCGGCGAGGGGATTATCGGACGTTGCCGAGACTGGCCCCGCGGGGGTTATCGGACCTTGACCCCGCGGGGCAAACGTGGGGTGATAACGATTAGAGTTCCCGCACCCAGATGTTGCGGAACCGCACGGGATTGCCGTGGTTCTGCAAGCGAATCGGGGCCTTGTCGGGGTGGTTCTTGTCGTACGCCGGCGGCTTGTGCCAGGCGGTCGAACCCTCGATCTCAAAGTGGTTCTGGATCAGCACCCCGTTGTGAAACACGGTCACGTAGGCCGGCTCGACGACCTCGCCGTCTTCGTACTTGGGAGCGGTGAAAATGATGTCGAACGATTGCCACTCGCCCGGCTTGCGGCAGGCGTTGACCAGCGGGGGCTGTTGCTTGTACACGCTGCCCGCCTGGCCGTCGGGGTAAGTCGTGTTGTCGTAGTTGTCCAGAATCTGGATCTCGTAGCGATCCATCAAGAACACGCCGCTGTTGCCTCGGCCCTGACCGCTGCCGCGGACCTCGGGCGGGCTCATCCACTCGACATGCAACTGGATATTGCGGAACTCCTGCTTGGTCTTGATGTTCCGCCCTTTGACAATGGCTACGCCGTCTTCAATCTCCCAGGCGTCGCCGCCCTCCCACTGCGAGAGGTCCTTGCCGTCAAACAGCACGATGGCATCGGCCGGCGGACTGGCGTCGGTGTCGCCGGGGTCGACGATCGGCGGTTCGGGCCAGACCTTGCCGCTTTTCCACTCGCCGGCCAGCAGGCTTCCTAACAAGGCCCCAACACACACGGTAGACAACACAAACACGGTGGACTTCATGGCTGGATTTCTGGATGAGAGACAGACGGCCACCAGCCCCGCTGGTAGGTCGCCCCGGAGCGAACCAATCAACGCGCCTTTATGCTGACTCGCCCGGGGGCCTCTCGCAAGGGGTGGCCCTGGGGGTGCCACTGCTCAATTGGGGGTCAAAAAACTGATCTTGCCCCCCAACCCCATTCCAGGCAAAGTAGGGGTCTCTTCGTATCGGCCGGGCGTGGTGCCCCTCGAATCCCGGCCGCCCGTGATCGCTTGTCACCGGCCTATTGAGGCACTTATGCGGGGTTGGCTCGTCGGCCTGCTGGTTGTGGTCATGGTGGGATGCCAGTATCCGGTGATTCCCAGCCGGACGCTGATTGAACCGCCACGGCTGTGGCCGGTGAGCACGAATCGCCCCAACCCCACGTTGATTCCCGCCAACGACCCGGAAGAACTGTGGGAGCGAATCGTCTGGGTGGTCAGCCGCGACTTCTTCATTGAACGCGAAGAACGCCCGACCGCCTTCCGACGCGGCTACCTGGAGACCGAGCCCAAGGCCAGCGCGACGCTGATGGAACCCTGGCGTGGCGATGTGGCCGGAAGCTACGAGCGGCTGGAGAGCACCTTGCAGACCATGCGGCGGCGGGTGATCGTGACCATGACGGCGGCCGAGGGCGGTTGGCTGGTAGAAGTGGCCGCCTACAAGGAGCTGGAAAACCTGGTCATTCCGACTGGCCCGACCTCGATTGGCTCGGCCCAGTTTGACTTTGGCGAGCCGGTCGGCAGCTCGATCGTCGCGCCCGAGTCCGAGGGCCCGCCGGCCTCGCCCAACTGGATTCCCCAGGGGCGGGATCCCATGCTGGAAGGCACCATTCTGGGCCGGATCCTCGATTGACGCCGGCAGGCTCGTGGGCGTGGAGGGCCAGTTCGCGAAGTCTTTGCCGTGGCCAGCGAACCTGGCTAGACTCGAAGGTTGGCGGTTCGGGTCGAGTGAGTGCCCGCGAGAGGGGAAGTCCATCATGGCCACGGTAATCGATATCGAGGAACTGCCCAACCGGCTTGAAGAAGTCCTCGCATTACTGTCGGCGGGTGTGGAGATCGTCGTTGTTCAGGGTCCGGTCCCCCGCGCGCGGCTGGTCCCCCTGGAGCCCGAACCCACGACGCGTCGCAGGCCGGGCCTACATCCCCACGCGATGGAAGCGGCCGACGATTTCGATGCGCCGCTTTTTACCTGACGCCATACTACGCCGCGCGGGGCTGGCTGCCGCGACGGTAGTCGGCGATTGAAAGGGCGACGTGGTCCTGCAAGTTGGGCCGAAAGACGGTCAACAGGAGCAGCGGGACGTACCAACCCAGATAGAGCCCGCCCCCGGTGGGATGCCAGAACTGGCTGGCCAGCATGATGGCGGCCGTGCAACTGAGCAGGGTGCCGAGGTTCTTTTCCACCGGCCAGATGACGAACGTCACGCACATGGCCACAAAGGCCACGGTCACCGGCAAGCGGTAGGCGGGCTCCAGCACGGTGCCCCACAGCCCGACTGTCTCGACCTGATCGGCCCCGCCCCAGCCAAACGTCTGCACCAGGCCGGCAAAAGCGTAGTCCCAACCCAGGCTGGCCACCGTGGCGATGGCCGCCGCCCCCAGAGCCAGGCTCGCGCCACCCAGAAAACGGCCCAGTCCCCGCGGCCAGTAGAAGCCGCACCACAGGGGAATCAGAAAGATGGGATAGTAAATCGCTGCGCCCGCCGCCCCGATCAACAGGCCCGCCACCAACGGCTGGCGATAAGCCGCCACAGCCCAGACCAACAGGGCCGCCGGCAACAATTGATCCAGCCGGTCGGCTCCAAAGGCCGTGGCCGGCAGCAGCAGAAACAGCGTGGCCACCGACAAACCGGTGTAGACGTTGCCAAAATGCATGCCCCCGACGGTCAGCAGACCGCCCAACACGGCTACCAGGGCCAGAATCGACAGCACCCGAGCCACCACCTCGACCGGCGGCAATTCCACCACCACGCCGGCTTCTGGCAAAGCCACTTCGGGCGGGGGTCCGGCCGCCGAGCGGCGGGCCTGCTCGAACCACACCAGCAACGGGTGACCGACCGGCGGTGCTCGACCATCCACCTGGGCCGTGCCATCGGCGGCCACTTCGGTTGAGCCGCGGGTGCCCTCGGTGGCGACATGCCCGCTGAGAAACACCAGCAAGGCGGCCCCAAGAAAGGTCATGCCGCCGGCGTTGAGATTGGGCTCCAGCAGGGGACGCCGCACGATGAGCTGGTCGCACAGCAACCGGGCGAGAAACACCAGCCCCACGCCAAACAGCCATAGATAGCCGGCCGCCTGGGCTCCCTGGGTCTGCACCATGATCAGACCTGGCGCAATCGCCACCAGGGCCAGCATGTCGAGGTTCCGCACCCTCCACAGCGGGCTAAACTTGAAGAATACCGTCAACACCAGCAGGCTCGACAGGTAAACCCAAGTGGTCAGATCAAGATTGTAGTCATAAAGCAGCGTTTGCATGGCACGCACGACCGCTGCCGGCCGCGGTCCGCGTCGCGCCCCGAGGCGTCGGCTCGCTCGACAAACCGCCGGGCATTCCCTAGAAAAGCCTGGAAAGGCGGGCGTTGCAAGGGCCGAAACGCCTCACCGCGGTGGGAACCGCCCCGCCGGGACTCGGGTTAACCGGCACGCCCTGCCCAGCCCGCCTGAACCCGTCCCCCAAACTCTGTGGCCCCCACGATGCGTCGCTCGCTGATCGTAGCCATCATGCTGGGCCTGTTCGCCTGGGGTCTGATCCTCGGTTGGGGAGTCTACCGAGCCAGCGGCGACGCCTGGGCCGCCGTCATCACCACCGGGGCCGTTGTGCTGTTTGTTGAACTCTGGCTGGTGGCCTTGCTGGTGCGGCCGCCCGGACGATCTCGCCCGCACGGCGGCGCCTCGTCGGCCCATTCGTCGCCACACGACGGACCCCAGCCACCTCGGCAACCTTAAGCCCTCGGAAAACTTCGCGGACCGCTTGACAGCCGCAGTAGACGCGATAACCTAGCTACGTCTGATATTGAGACTCAGTCTCAACTCATAATCGCTGCAATCGCCCGCCTCGCTCAGCGGGGGTCGGGCGGCGCGGTGATTCATCAGATGTTGCCAACGTAAATTCCGTCGGCCAGCCCGCTCGTCCGCCAGCCAGCCACGCATTCGCCAATCGATGCACTTGCGCTGAAGGGGTGGCACACCATGAGTTCGGCCAGGCGACGCAACTTACGCGCCGAGGCCAACGCGCTGTTCGAGGCCGGCTTTATTGCCGCCGCGGCGACGTTGGCCGAGATGGGTCTCGACGACAATCCGGAGGACGGGCGACTTTGGGAACTGCTGGCCGCGGGTCGATATGCCGAGCGGGATTTCACGGGGGCCGTGGCGGCGCTGGAAGCCGCCTCGGTGTTCGTGCCGCTCGCGGTTCGCTCGCAGGTCATGCTGGCCGATGGCTACGAACGGCTCGAGTTCTACGAGTCGGCCCAGGCGATCAGCCGCTTTCTGGCCGAACGCTGCGACCTGCCCGTCGAGGTCCTGCCGGCGATTGCCGCCCAAATGTGCCGCTTGGGGAATTCCGCGCTGGCCTGGCGGATGTGCCACCGGGCCCTGGCCGCTCACCCCGACGAAGCCGACAGCTACTACGCCCTGGCCCTGGTCAAGCAATCGCTGGGGCAACCGGCCGAGGCCCTGCTGCCCATCATCAATCGGGCCTTGGACCTCGATCCCCAGCGGAGCGAGTTCCGCCTGGCCGTGGTCTTGCTGCTGGACGAACTCAATCGGCCCGAACGGGCCTACGTCGTGGCCCGCGGCTTCGCACCCAGCGAACTGGCCTGCATGAACTGCCTGTGCCGGCTGCGGCGGCTGGAGGCCGTCTACGCCAGAGCCCGCGATGTCGTCCGCCGTGCCGCCTGCCAACAGCAAATCGAGCGGCTCACCCGGCGTCCCAACGATCCCGCCCCCTGATCCATCCCACAGCCCTTGTCGAGCGGCGGGTGTGGGGGCAAGCCGCCAGCCCCTTGGTCCAAACCGCTAGCTCGTGAGGTGCCTCCGTGTGGGGACACGATCCCGTTGAATTGTTTCACAAAGGCGGCCCAGTCATGTGGCCGCTGCTGGCCTGCAGCGTGCTGGCGGTGGCCGTCATCGTTGAGCGGGTCATCGTCTTTCTCAGCTCGGCCGGCAGCTACGATCGGTTGGTCCGCCAGCTCGAACCGCTGATCCGCGGGCGTCAATGGACCGAGGCCCACGCCGTACTCGCCCGCAGCCGCACGCCCGTGGCGCGGGTGGTGGAGAGCTATCTCGAACATCGCGACCAGCCCGCTGACCAGCGCGACGAGATTGTCGGGGCCGAGGCCAGTCGTCGGATCACCCAACTGGAGCGGCGACTCAACTGGCTCAGCATTGTGGGACACCTGGCGCCGATGATTGGCCTGCTGGGCACGGTGACGGGTCTGATCGAGGCCTTCCACGCCATCGAACTCAACGGCGGGCAGGTGCAGCCCACCGATTTGGCCCAGGGCATTTGGTCGGCTCTGCTGACCACCGTGGCCGGGCTGATTGTCGCCTTGCCCACGCTGGCCTGCTACAGCCTGCTGCAGAACCGTGTGGGGCATGTGGCCTTGCAGATGCAATGGATTACGGCCCTGCTGAACCAATGGACCGGGCAGGCCACGGCCACCGCCCGAGGCCACGAGTCGCTGAGCCGGTCCACGGTCGAGCAACGCACCGAGGCCGATGTGGCCGTGGTGAGCAACTGACCCACGGCCCCCGAGGAGCCCGAGCCATGCACATCGCCCGGATGCCACGCGACAAGTTGTCGATGGACATGAGTCCGATGATCGACTGCGTGTTTCAGTTGCTGATTTTCTTTATGCTGAGTTCCACGTTCCTGACGCCCGCCTTGCAGTTGACGCTGCCCCAGAGCGACAGCGATCAGGCCCCCGACGTGCCCGAGGTGATGCTGACCATCGGCAAAGAGGGGCAGGTGTTTATCAATACCGAAGAGGTGAGCTTTGAGGAGTTGGAGGGCCGCCTGGTGGCTGCCGTAGCCGCCAGCGAGCGGAAGGTGATCACCATCCGCGGCGATGCCGAGATGCCCTACGACTACTTTGTGAAAGCCCTGGCTGCCGCCCAGAAAACCAGCGCCGACATCAACGTCGCCCACGATTGGCCATCGTCTCCCTGAATACGAGCCGCAACACCAGGGGCTGGTGCCCGCCAACGGCGGTCGCTTGGACCGACGGCGAACCCGGCCCCTTCCAAAAAACTCGCCCTCTTGCCAGAAGGAGGGCTTGCGAACGGCCGACGGAACGGGCATGATACTGAGACTCTGTCTCAATAAGCCCTCCCTTGAAATTCCAGATCCATGGTGAAGTCCTTTTTCTGGCTGGCGGCACTCGCTGGCATGGTGGCCGTCGGCACAGTGGCCGTGGCCGATGACGAGGCCGCCGCGTGGCCCAGCCTCCCCAAGCCGGTGGCCAGCTTCGGCGCGGCCGTCAGCGATGGCACGGTGTATGTCTACGGCGGCCATGTGGGCCGGGCCCATTCGCACTCGAAGAACGATCAGCAGGGCACCTTTTTCGCCCTGGATTTGAACGAGCCCTCGGAGTGGAAGGCCCTGCCCAGCGACCTGCCGATCCAGGGGCTGGCCCTGGTGGCCGCCGGCGGCAAGCTCTACCGCATTGGTGGAATGCACGCCCGCAACGAAGACCCCGACGCACCCGACTTGATCAGCGTGGCCACGGTCCGCCGGTTTGATCCGGCCAGCGGCGAGTGGAGCGACTACGTCGACTTGCCGGACGGGCGGAGTTCACACGACGCGGTGGCCGTGGGCTCGAAGATTTACGTGGTCGGCGGCTGGACCCTTCGCGGGGCTGGCGAGGAACCCACTTGGCACAACACCAGCCTGGTGTTGGACACCGCCGCCGAGAATCCCCAATGGCAGGCCCTGCCCGAGCAGCCCTTCGTGCGGCGGGCCCTGGCCGTGGCCGAGGCTGACGGCAAGCTGTTTGCCCTGGGCGGCATCGAAGAGCTTGGCACCACCAGCCGCGAGGTCAACGTCTATGACATCGCCCAAGGTCAGTGGGTCGAAGGCCCCGAGCTGCCGGGTGAAGACCTGCACGGCTTTGGCGTCTCGGCCTATGGCTTTGGCGGCGCCCCGGTGGCCAGCGGCATGAACGGCGTCATCTACCGCCTGAGCGCCAACGGCGAGCAATGGCACAAGCTGGGCCAGCTTGAACACGGGCGGTTCTTCCACCGCATTCTGCCCGCCGGCAAAGAACAAGCCCTGGCCATCGCCGGGGCCGCCCACGGGCAAGGCCACATGGCCACCATCGAGCAGTTCCCCGCCGTCAAGCCCTGAGCCACTGCCGGCGACCGCTGAACAGTTCCCCACACGCCACGGCGTCGCAAGAGCGATTCCGTGGCGTGTGAACTATGATGACCGGAACTTGTCAAACTGCCCTGGTGGTAGCGGCAACCGGGCCAGGGCTGGTGCAAATCGCCCGGGACTCGATCCCCAGAACACAGGCTGGCGAAGCGCCCCCATAGGCCAGGCTGCTGCGCGACGTGGGCATGACTCTTGGCCAAAACGATCACGACAGACAAGATTGCGGGCTTACCGTTCCGTTCATCCAACCGGCTCAATTACGGCTGCAACGGAAAATTCACCCTTCGGGCCCAGGTTCTCGCCGGTAGTGTAGTTCGGCATTGCATGAGTCTTGAACCGCCCCCGGACCGGGCCCAGATTGAGGAAGCAGACATCATCGACGCAGATCTGCTCGGAGGCGGCCAAGTAGATCGGTCCATCGGATTCGATGGACTTGTCCTTCGGAATGTGCGAGCCGGCTTGGCTCTCGAACCCGGCGTTCAAAATGGCGTAATCAACTCGGATCTTACGTTCGATCTTGGGCGGAGCACCGAAAAGTTGGCCCTGACTGCGATCCTGTTTGACGCGGCTTTTCTCTGTCGGCTTGAGCTTCCAGCTGAAGAAGACGGCGGCCAGAGGTGCAGCGGCAATTTCCACGTAGCGGCGAATCGTCGCTTCGCGGGATGCATGGTAGTGCTCCGCCAGCGCTGCAAGCACTTCGGCCGAAAGAGCAGTAGCCGCCATGCGGTCCTGGAACCAGGGAAGGGGGAACAGAAACTCAGAAGCGGCAATGTCGCAGAGCGACTCGATATGATCGTACGGATCGGCCCATGCCCGGTCCTTTGGCTTTCGACATTGAATCTTCTGCGTGAACTCGGGGAACAGCGTATGCCCCACCTCGTGTCCAATGCTGAACCGCTGTCGAGTGAAGGGTCGATCGCGATTCACCCGGAGCACGACACCGCCGTCCGGCTCTGGAACGATTTCCGAATCTTCGCTGTGCCGAGGCGATTCGTCGGATGATCTTAGCCCGCGGTAGCTTGCGAAAAGCTCCATGTTGAACGGCGGCGGCTCGCTGGCAAACTGTTGAAACTCCGCAGCCAATTGCCGAGCCTTCTTGCGGACGGCGAGTTCCGGATCGGTTTCGCGCATCTCTTCCATCACCGCGGCGGCGTGCGGATGCAGGCGGGGCCTGCTGGTGCCGAACCTGCTGGGCATAAGATCACCTTCCCGTCGTCCGCTTGAGGGTCAGATAGAGGTCGTACCAGGCTTCCTTGGTGGTTGGCTGGCCGCCGCGAAAGCGCATCGTGGCCAAATCCCGAAGCTCTTGCTCATCCAGCGGCTGCCCGAGCTTTTGTTTCATCCATTTCTGAAACTCAACCAACGACGGGCTGATATCGACTCTGGTCTGGTCAACCTGAACTGTCGGCAGGTCGAGGAGTTCGGCGATGCTAGACTTCAGGGCGTTCGCGATCTTCAGCAGCACGTCTGCCGACGGGCGCTTCCCCCCTTCGTCATCCTGTTCCAGCTCCCAGAGGTAGGTCTTCGATACCCCCGCCGCAATGGAAAGCTCCTCCAGCGTGAGGTCGGCACGCTTCCTGGCCTCTCGTATCCTCTTCGCGAGCGACATGTCATTTCCCCACCGCTGATGTTCGTTAAAACCGCCATTTGCCCCTTGTAAAATACCACGCCAAGTTCGTTCGGGCAAGATTGTCATTCGCTAGGGTTGAACAAGCCGTCAGCCTTGCTACAATACGCTAAAGCGAACCTGCCGGTCGCCAGGGAGAACACGTTTTACATGTCCGAGCACCAGCAAAGGAGCAGTGATGCCCGACGAGAAGTACGGCACGAAGCAACAGGGAAAGCCGCAGGGAACACCCGGTCACGGCCCGCCGGATCAGCCGGGCCAACCGGATCGTCCGCCGGGACCGCCGGACAACGTTCCGAGACCGCCCGATCCCCCGAGGCCACCGAGACCCCGCGAAGTGGGGTAGACTGCCGTCCTTGGTTTGAGCGGCAACCGGCTTGGCTCCAGTGCGAAACTGACGCCCTGCGTGCCGCCGGGATTGAGTACGAACGGGATGAAGAGGCGTTCTCCCAAGGAATTCTGCGGCTGAAACTGGTCGTGGATTTCGAGGGAGAGCGTCTTCCGCTCGTGGTCACGTACCCGGACCTGTATCCGTTCTTCCGATTCGAGGTGACGGCATCGACCCTTTCTTTGCCGTACCACCAGCATGCTGTTGGAAAGAATCTCTGTCTGATCGGGCGAGGTACACACCACTGGCGGACCACGGACACGGTGGCCGGCTTGCTCCGGGAGCAGCTACCGATGGTGCTGCGGACCGGTCAGTCTTCTGATGCCGATTCCGTGCGGGGACTGGAGCAGGAGCAGGCAGAACCCTTCAGCGACTACTATCCCTACGCACCGGGGATGGTGGTGATCGACGGCGCGTGGAAGACTCCGCCGGATCACGACCGCGGCACATTTACCATCGCAACTATCGGGCAGCAGGGGCCGCCGCCGGCCAGGTTGGTTCGAGGCGCGATGGTCGAACTTCGTGGGCGCAACGGTGAATCACTGTTTACTGCAGATTCGGCGATTTACTCTGCCTTTCCTGGCGACAAGCTCCAAGGTTGCTGGGTGCGAGTGCCAAAGCCGATCGAGCAATTTCAACAAGATCTTTTCTTGAAGGAGGTGCTTGAGCGGTCGCCGTTTGCCCGGAGAGCGCCTGCAAATCGAGTCGATGGGGGATGGCTCAGAATCTGGGCTGTGGCGTTTCCGGAGGAAGACAAATGGCGAAGAGAAGACGGGGAAGGATGGGTTTTCGTGTGCCAGTTCCAAGCCAACAGCCCTTCTGCGACCCAAAAGGCGCGATCGCAGCGGCCTTCAAGAGAGGCCAAGAAAAAGCAAAAAGGCAATCGCAAAGGGAAACGATGACATATTTCGCACGAGCCGGAAGAGCGGGAGTGAACGACCTTCTTGCCCGATCTCCCGAACTCTGCGTGCTCAGGGAGAAGTCGCTCGCCGTTTTCGGTCTAGGCTGCCTTGGGGCGCCGAGCACGCTGGAGTTTGCCCGCGCAGGTGTTGGCGAACTCCGAATTGTTGATCGCGATCTCGTCGATCCCGGCACGATCGGGCGGTGGCCTTTCGGACTGAGTGCCGCGGGATTACCGAAGGCGCTGGTGCTTGCAGACTTCATTTCTCGGAACTACCCGTCAACTCGACTGGTGCCGGTCGTCCACTGCATCGGGGGCGTCCGTGAGCCTGGCAGCGAGGAGCCGTCGGACCTGGAAGTTATGGGCAAGGTGACAGAGGGGGCCTCGGCGATCTACGACGCAACGGCAGAAGTTGGCGTGCAGCATTACCTGTCACAGCATGCTCGTGCGTTGGGCATCCCATACATCGGCGTGGTTGGCACATACGGTGGATGGGGCGGAAAGATCGTCAGCATTGTTCCGGGGCGAACCGAGGGATGCTGGATGTGCTACCGATATGCGTTCGAGAGCGGCGCGATTCCTGAACCGCCTTCTGACCCGAAGGGAGAGGTCCAGCCGCAGGGATGCGGCGATGTCACGTTCACCGGTGCCGGATTCGACATGGCGCAGATCGCTCTTGCCGGCGTGCGGACCGCGGTGTCGATCCTGTGCGGTGGCGAGAACGGCTCGTATCCGACTGCCGAGTGGGACGTGATGACCGTTTGTTTCAGAGACGGCGATGGGAAACAGATCGCACCCGTTTTCCGGGACTTCAAGCTTGCGAAGCACCCGGACTGCTCATATTGCAGTAACTCATGAGCGACCAAATCATCTGGATCTCGCGCGATATGGTGGTGTCGCTCATGGCTCAGGCCTCCTTACAGGCACCGCAGGAAACGGGAGGAGTGCTCCTTGGATATTGGGGAGCAGAGAGCGGCGACCCGGTCGTAACCCACAGCATCGGCCCTGGGCCTAACGCCGTGCATTCCGAGGATCGCTTCGTGCCGGACCACGAGTATCACATCGCGGAGATCGCCCGACTGTATGAGGAGTCGAATCGAGAGCTTCAATACTTGGGCGACTGGCACAGCCATCCAAACGGAGGCGGCAGCTTGAGCAGACTCGATCGTGCGTGCCTGCGGCGAATCGCCGGGTCGCCTGAAGCGAGAGCCGAGCAACCCATCATGCTGATCCTCGCGGGCGGCTCCGAATGGGAACCGTTTGCCTGGCGTTACGGAGTCGAACGAAGGTGGTTTTGGTGGTGGCACGTCACAACGCCGCTGACCGTTCGACTGTTCGAAAGCTTCTGATGATGCGACAAGCCACGCCCAGTCGTGCAGGCGCCGAAGCGCATTCAGTGGGAGTTCCGCAGACGGCGTTTGACCATCCGCCCCATGTCGCTGGTGGTCATGCTGCCATCAGTGAGCTGCTTCGTGTGGCGGACCGCGGAGCGGAAAAGCGGAACTAGTCCGTCTCTGGCGGCCGGCCCGGCCGCTTCAAGGTATTCGAACAGAAATCGCTACCATTGGCATGCCCGGATCGACCGCACGCGGCCCGAGCGTGCAGCCATGAAGCGGCCAGCCGAGCGGGCGCTAGATTGAAGAACGGTGACTCGACTTGTTGGAGAACGGGCACCTTCATTGGCACCAGTCGAACGGGTTCGAGGTCGGGCATCGGTCGCCGGTTGCCAAGTGGGAGGGGCATGGCACCCGAGCGAAGACCTGCACGGCTTCGGCGTCTCGGCCTATGGATTTGGCGGCGTGCCCCGGTGGCCAGCGGCATAAATGGTGTCATCTACCCCCTTAGCGCCAACGGCGAGCAGTGGCACAAGCGGGGCCAGCTCCCGAAACCGAACGGTCTCCTCATTCCATCGATGGCGACCCAAGCCGCCTGGATCGCGCACCCCCCTTCACGGGGCCGGGCGCCGACCAAGGGAATAGCCACTTTTTGCCGGCGGGCTGACCAAGCGGGGCAGGGCGGTGGCTCGGTCAAAGCCAGACGTGCAGGCGACCGTCCAGTTGATCGGGCAGGCGCTGCTCGATGGTCCGGCGGATCTCGTTGTTGGTGTAGCGGGTGCTCAAGTGGGCGGCGATGATCACCTCGTTCTTGAAGCGGTCGCGGCGCTCGATCAGATCGTCCAGGTGGATGTGTCCAAACTTGTGGATCTTCTCGGGACGGTGCCGCTCGGCGACGAAGGTCAGCTCGGTGATCAGAATCTGGGCCTCGTAGAACACCGGATGGGCGTCCAGACTCTCGGGCCGGGTGTCGCCGGTGTAGGCCACCAGGGGCACGCGGGTCTCGTGGGTGACATCGACACCCGAGAACCTGAGATCGCGAATTTCGTGTCCGGCTTTGCCGTGGAATTCGGGCTTGAGCTTGCGGCGGCGTTCGTAGACGACAAAGCCCATGGAGGGCACGGTGTGCTCGGTGGCGATGGCCTGGACGACGAGTTCGCGCGAGAGTTCGACCTCGTCGCCGGGGACCAGGGGTTTCAGTTCGCAGGGCAGTCGGCCGCGATCGAGCGAGCGAATCGCCTTGAGCAGCCGCTCGACCGGGGCGACGGCCGTTTCGGGCAGGTAGATGACCGGCGGGGTCATCTTCATCATCCGCCGGCGAGCCACCAAAACGGGGAGTGCGGCAATGTGGTCCAGGTGCGTGTGCGACACAAACCAGGTGCCGGTGCTCATGAAGGACCAGGGCTGTCCGCCCAGGTCAAAGCCGACCTTGAGTTCGGGGATCCGCCAATAGGACTGCACCGCCCCGCGGCTGTAGCCCTCGATGGTCAGGTTCTTGTGTTCCAGACGCCGGAGTGGAAGATTCGACAGCACGATGGGCCGAGCGGCTGGGGCTTGGTGGTCACGAAGCGCGACCACAGCGAGCAGGGCAGGTGGTGGCGTCTTTTGGAAATGACTATAAAGAGAGTGCCCTGGGTTGTCACCGGTTCGCCCCACATGTGCCGCAAAGGATTCTGGCAGGTCTCCCCCACCCCAATTCGCGTTCATGAAGGTTTCTCCCCGACACAAACTCGCCAAGCTGCTTGAGGAAGATCCTCGCTACGCGCCGGCAGCTTACGAGTTCATTTTCGACAGCCTGGCCTACGCGCACGAGCGAATGGGGCTTGGCCAGACCGCCGAGGGCGAAGACCGTCACATCAGCGGTCAGGAACTCTGCGAGGCCGCCCGACGCTTGGCCCTCGAGCAGTTCGGCCTGATGGCCCGGGCCGTGTTCGAAGGCTGGGGCCTCCGCGAAACCGGCGATTTCGGCGAGATTGTCTACAATCTCATCCGCGTCGAAGAGATGAAGAAGACCGAAAACGACCGCCGCGAGGACTTCGACAACGTCTTCGACTTCGAGACCGGTTTGCTGGAAGGCTACGAGATCGAACCGCCCGAGGACCCCTGATGATCGATACCCCCTCGCCTTGGCCCTTCCGCCTGATGCTAAGCACCTGGCTCATTTGGATGGGTTTTCTGCTGACGATGGCCCTGACCGCCTAGCGGTGGCCTCGCCCCCCGCATCCACTAGCAGCGTGACCACCAGCTCGGCCTCGGCCGAACCGAGATTCCGCCACAGCGTGGCCTCGCGGGCGTCCCAGGCCACCGAATCGCCGGGCGCGAGTCCGAACGCCTGCCCGGCGTGCTCCAGCCGCAATTGGCCCGCCTGGACCCAGGCCACGACTTCGCCGTCGGCTGCCGGCCACTCGAGTTGGCCGTCGGGCGGAATCCGCCAGGACCAGCTTCGCAGCCGGCCCAGGGGGGGTCGCATCGCCAGCCGTAGCAACTTGCGGCCGCCAGGGGCCGAGGTCTCCGCCACCCGCTTGTCGTGCGGGACCACAACCAGTGGGGGGCAAGACTCCAGCCCGCTGACCAGATGGGCCAGGCTCACGCCCAGCACCTGGGCGATCCGCCCCAGGGCCGGCAACGAGGGCGTAATGTGGCCGTTTTCGACCTTCGACAGCCAACTGCGGGTCTGTTCGGCGGCGGCGGCCACCTGCTCCAGGGTCTGCCCACTTGCCTGGCGGAGCGAGCGAATCCGCTGAGCCAACGTCCGCAGGTCAAGCCCCATGGCCAAGGCTGTCTCGTCGGCGGCCGAGTCGCTGGGCGGGTGGTTCGTCATAACCCTGGTTGAACCTTGAGCTTGCAGCGCCACGACTTTTTCTTGGCCCCGCGGGCTCCTATGATAGGCCAGAGAGAAAGATTTCGCATGACTCACCCCACCAAAACCAAGAGGGCATTCCATGGCGACGGCAACTCGCAAACTGATGCATCCGACTTCGATTGACCTATCGGAAGACACCCGCGAGACGGTCAACGGCTTGCTGCAGCAGACCGTAAGCGACCTGATGGACCTGTACTCGCATTTCAAGCAGGCCCACTGGAACCTCAAGGGTCCCAACTTCATCGCCCTGCACGAACTGTTCGACACCATCGGGGCCGAGATGCTGGGCCATCTCGATGAGATTGGCGAGCGGATGGTCCAGCTCGGAGGCCAGGTCCAAGGCACCCTGCGACACACCGCGGGCGAGAGCCAACTGCCCGAGTACCCGTTGGACGCCACCAGCGAGAGCGAGCACCTCAAGCACCTGGTCGACAGCTTGGCGACCCTCGCCAAGGCGGTGCGGGCCAGCATCGATCAGGCCGACCAGGCGGGCGATGCCGACACGGCCGACATTTACACCGCCTTGAGCCGTGACCTCGACAAACGGTTGTGGTTCCTGGAAGCCCACCTGCAAGGCTGAGACAAGCGACGCGGCGATGGCGATTGCACCCCACAACGGGTGATCGGCCTCGTTACGGCAGGCAACTCGCGATGTTTTTCCACGTCCCGGCAGAGGAGCCATCGGCTCAGTTGTCGGGACGTGCTGCATTGTGGGGTCTCGCGGGCCGCGCGCACGGCTTTGCGGTGAGTCCTTGTTCATGGTTGCCGCAACGCGTGAGGTCAACACGTCGCACCTGGTCGCCAGATGAGGGCCTGGCGGTTATGTTGCCCCCTCTTGCATGCGATGTTCGCATTCCCCCGCGCCCCTGCTCGACCAATCGCCACGATGGACCTTGACCCATTCCGCGGCCAACGGGTGTTGATCACGGATTTTGATGGAACGCTCACCCAGTTCGATTTCTTCGATCGGGCGTTTCATGCGGTCGCACCGGGGACCATACCCGACTATTGGGGGCAATACGAACGGGGCGAGATCGGCCACTTCGAGGCGCTCGCCAAGATCTTTGCGGCCCTGCCATTCTCGGCCGACGAGTTGAAACACATCGCCCGGCAATCGCAATTGGAACCCGAACTGGCCGAATGTCTGGCACGTTTGAACGGGGCGGGTTGGCGGGTGGTTGTCGTTTCGGCCGGTTGCCGCTGGTACATCGAAGGCTTGCTGGCCGAGCGGGGCATTGAATTGCCGCTGTTGGCCAATCCCGGGCGTCCGGCCGAGGGCACGGGGCTGATCATGGAACGCCCCAGCGACTCGCCCTATGCCAATCACGAAGTCGGGGTCGATAAACTGGCCTTCACCGAAGCCGTTGCGGCGTGTGCCGCGATCACGGCTTATGCTGGCGACGGCCGCCCCGACGTGGCACCGATTCAACGGATGGCCGCACCCTACCGGTTTGCGAAGGGTTATGCCGCCGAGGCCCTGACCCGTAGCGGACACGCCTTCACGCCGTTTGCGCGATGGCGCGAAGTCGCCGACCGGCTGACTTCATAACCTCGGCTTATCGTCGGCCGCGCCCCAATTGCCGCAATCTCCGCCGACATTCGCAGCAAGCCAAAAGCTTGACGCCAATGGCAAGCGATGCCATGCCCAAGGGGACAGTTCCACGGGGCCACCCTGGGGTGTTGCCATGCTCGACACGGGCCTGAGTCGGGAATCCCACCATGGCGGATCGATGAAGCGATGTTGAACGACCGTCAAAAAATGTTTGGAAACTCGGCGGAATTTGATCGGAATAGACTTTTCTTGCAGCAAGCGTTTCGTATACTTCCTGCCAATAGGATATGACAGCACTCGTGGTATCGGATGTTGAATCCCTTTCAGCAACCCACAGTCAATCACAACGTGTGAGTCAATCACGAGGCAGGACCATCCCGACTGGATCGAGACCAACCTGTGCGGTCCCAGACAAAGATCCATGGCAGGAATCCAAGAAAGCGATCCGAGGAAAAGCGTTGCAAGTCAGAGTTCCGAGGCAGGGATTTCAAACGTGCGGTCGAAAGTATGGGGTCGAAAGTATGAGATCCCAGGATGAGGCCCTGTATCAGGAGTGTGTCCTTCGATCAAGCGGGTGCTCTTGATCCCTCCAACAGTGCTGGAACGACCGGCGCCCACGGGCGGCTCTTGCCCACCAGTCTGTGGCAACGCTTGCGGTTTCCGGAGAGTTTGACACTGCTTGAGCAGTCGCACGGCGAACGGCAAATCATCTGACAGGATGTCTCGATTCAACAGTGTCAGGCTCGTTTTCACTCCCGATCTTCGCAGGAACTTCAAGTCGTGCTTGCGACCGATTGGCGGCAGCCAAGCACCCCTGGCCTGGATGTCGTATTCAAAAGGGCCCTTCGAACATTTCCGGTAAAGACTCTTTGCACAACGCCCCACATCGCGACGTCGCCCAGGCCTGGATCCCGGCCCATGTTCCGAATCGCGTCGACCGATGCCCCTCGCCAAGTTGCATAAAGAACCCGAATATCTGGCGCGCACTCACCCCCCAAGCCTCCGAGGTTGATCCTCGGGCGGGCCGTCAATCGACCGCCGCCGGCCTGGGAGGAATCCCTTCGATATCGAAGACCGCCAGTTCACCGACTTCCACTGATTCCCGCGCACGAATGCGAATCCGGACTGTTTCCGAATCCACACCAGGTCGCTGGCGTCGTTGCGCGACCCAGTTCACCCGGTGTGCGGGTATCAGTTATCCCCTCGGGCAAGTGATGGCCCAGCCCGTGTGGTTGGCGCTGTCATGCTCAACCCCCGTGGGGAGCATCTGAGTTTTGTCCGCTTTTCTCTCACGTTCAGGATGTCAACATGAGCAGTGATCCTTCGGCGGGCGGTACCGCCACCGCCACCAAGCCCCGTGGCCGTCGACCCAAGACCAAGTCCACCGATCAGGCCGGCAACGGCGCCGTGGCCACCATGGAGTTGCCCATCGCCAAGACCGGCCGCAACGCCGGCGAAGTCAACAAGAGCGAGGCCATTCGCCGCTGCTTCACCGAAAACCCCGGCATGGCCAATCGCGATGTGGTGGCCACCCTTGGGG
>JBJHDE010000027.1:0-1098 GCA_050486385.1 Planctomycetales bacterium
GGCCGACACCTCGTCCACCCGCCGCACCGTCTGGCCGTCGATCGTGCCGATGGGCATGTCCATGGGCGAGGCGTAGAACATCTGCATCGCCGGCTCGATGAGGAACACGACCATCAGCACCGACCCGCCGACCGCCAGAATCATTTTTGTTTGACTCGTTTCACCGTTCGCACACAGGAGATTGAACCATGGCTGCTTTTCTGAAACTGGGTGACATCAAGGGCGAGAGCACCGACAAGGAGCACAAGGACTGGATCATCATCCAGTCGATGAGTTCGCCGGTCTTCCGCAGCATCCCCGACGGTGCCAAGGACTCGCAGCGATCCCGCGGCGAGACCACCCTGGGCGACATCGTGGTTGTCCGCGAACTCGACAAGAGCAGCGTCAAGCTGCAAGAGGCCTGTGCCACCGGCAAGTTTATCGAAGAAGTCGAGTTGCACTTCTGCTCGGATGTCGACGCCAAGAGCGAGCCGTACCTGAAGTACAAGCTCAAGGACTGCATCGTGAGCAGCTACAGCTTCCACGGCACCTCGAGTGGCGACCCGTTGCCCACCGAGGAGATGACCCTCAACTTCACCTCGGCCGAATAGACCTACGTGATCCTCGATCCCAAGACCGGCCGCCCGCAAGGCAATGTCGTGGGCAGCTACGAGCCCGGGGCCGCTTCGACCCGCTGATTGAGATAACGGCTGATTCTGAAACGGCCGATCCCATAGGGCTGACAGGTTGGGACGGGCTTCCTCCGCCACGACCGTTGGCCACCATCATCGCAACCCTCGGGCGAGTCGGCCCTGCTTGGCTCGCCCGAGGTCTTCGCATCACACGCTTGACGCCCCGATCACCCATCGCCATCGTCTGATCTGGTGGCACTTGGAAGGCGAGTCGCTCGCCGAGAGTGGGACCGCGGACGGCCTACTTTGGGCCGTCGTACTTTTGAACCACTGATCCCTGCCTAATACTGCAAACGAAATTCGTGGCACTGGTGGCTTGTCCACCAGTGTGTGGCTTAGTCGGACAATGCCGCTTCAACTGCTGCTGTTCGCTGGGTTGCGAGGACTTCAGTCGTAGATGAGCAGGCGTGATCAAACACTGGTGGAC
>JBJHDE010000027.1:1108-18793 GCA_050486385.1 Planctomycetales bacterium
GAGCCACCAGTGCCACAAGTGCTGTTCCTGAATTTTTTGGGATCACCAAGCTTTTTGTACCAGGCACCAGGGCTTTTCGACACCAGGCGCGACCATGAGCACCGAATACAAACAGGCCGAACGCCCGTTGGCGGTGGAGACACCCCTGGGGCCTGACAAGTTGCTGTTGACGGCTTTTCGCGGCGGCGAGTCGTTGAGCACGTTGTTCGAGTACGAACTCAATCTGGTCAGCACCGACTCGGGGATTGCCGCGGCCGACCTGGTGGGTCAGCCGGTAAGCTTCATGGTGCGTCGCCTCAATGGCGAGCCCCGCTGGTTCCACGGCTTCGTGCGGCGATTCGGTTATCTGAGTACCGACGACCGCCTGAGCCATTATCGCGCCCAGGTCGTGCCGCATCTGTGGTTTCTCACGCAGACGACCGACTGCCGCATCTTTCAAAACAAAAGCGTTCCCGACATCCTGGCCCAGGTGTTCGACGACTTGGGCCTGAGCGACTACGACCTGTCGGGCATCTCGGGCACGCACGATCCCTGGGACTACTGCGTGCAGTACCGCGAGAGCGATTTTGCTTTTGTCTCGCGGCTGATGGAAAAGGAAGGCATCTACTACTACTTCCGTCACGAACAGGGCCGTTTGACGCTGATGCTGGCCGACGGCACCGGTGGCTACTTCGACGCGGCCGAGGATCAGCTCGAGTACTTCGGCACCGAGTCGGGCCCCGATGTGTACAATACGCTGGTGGCCTGGGAGCATCACTACGAGTTTCGCAGCGGCCGCGCGGCCCACACCGACTACGACTTCACCAAGCCCAGCACACCGCTGATGGCCGATACCGAAACCGTGGTCAAGTTTGATGGCGTCGGGCGCTACGAATTGTACGACTACCCCGGTGGCTACACCGAGCGGAACCACGGCGATCGCGAAGTCGCCTTGCGGATGGAAGAGCAAGAGGCCCAGCACGACGTGGTCCAGGGCCGCGGCTACAACCGGACCTTCACGCCAGGGGCCCGCTTCACGCTGGCCGAGCATCCCTCCGAGGCCGAGCGGGGCGGGCGCTACGTGTTGACCCGGGTCACGCATCAGGCCGAGTTGGGCGGCTCGTTCACCACCGGTTCAGGCGGCGGCAGCGATTTCATCTACGAGAACAGCTTCCACTGCATCCCCGATGGAACAACCTTTCGCCCGCTGCGGGTGACGCCCAAGCCGCGGGTCCACGGCTCGCAAACCGCGGTGGTTGTGGGCCCCGGTGGCGAAGAAATTTACACCGACGAATACGGCCGCGTGAAGGTCCAGTTTCACTGGGATCGTGAAGGCCAACGCGACGAGAAAAGCAGTTGCTGGGTGCGGGTCAGTCAACCCTGGACCGGCCATCGCTGGGGCTGGCAGCATATCCCGCGGATCGACAGCGAGGTCGTGGTCACCTTTTTAGAAGGCGATCCAGATCAGCCGCTGATCACCGGGATGGTTTACAATGCCGAGAGCATGCCACCCTACACCCTGCCGGATAACAAAACTCAAACCGGCATCAAGACTCGCAGCTCCCGCGACGGCGACGACCAGAATTTTAATGAGATCCGCTTCGAGGACCTCAAGGGCGAAGAGCAACTTTATATTCACGCCGAGCGCAATCAGGATATCGAGGTCGAAGTCGACGAGACCCACTGGGTGGGCCAGGATCGCCGCAAGACGATCGATCGCGACGAGGTTGTCGAGGTCAAGCGCGATCGGACCGAGACCGTGGGCCGCGACGAATCCATCACCGTTGAAGGCGACCGCGACGAAGAGGTCCACGGCGACGAGACGCTGGTCATCCGCGGCAGTCGTAGCGACACGGTCCGCGGCAGCGACTCGCAGAGCATCACCCGCACCCTGTTGATTGACGCCGGCCAGAGCATCACCATCAAAAGCGGTCTGGCCAGCATCACGCTGTCGGCCTCGGGCGAGATTGCCATCAGCGGCACCAACATCGTGATCAATGGCAAGTCGAGCGCCTCGATGACCTCCACCGGTGCGGCGCTCGTCAAGGGCAATCCCACGGTCATCAACTGAATGGGTTTCTTCGCGGCTTTTCCGTTCGATTCCGCTCAAGCGTCAGGCACTTTCCATGAACACCGAGCCTGTCTCTCGTCCGCCGTCGCCGCCCGCAAGCGGAGCGGCTTCGCCCCAGGCTGATGTGGCCCATTCCTCGGCGACCAGCGCTTCGTCGGCCAAGTCGGCGGTCCGCGAGACCCTGCGGGACCTGCCGGCACTACCGCTGTTGAGTGCCGGCGTGGTGGTGGGGCGGATCGTGGCGGTCGACGCCGAACAGGGGCCGTGGGTCGCCACGCCGCTGGAGGCCGCCGGCCATGCCAGCCCGGCTCGGGCGACCTGTGCGATTGGCCCGGCCGATGTGGATCGCGAGGCCGTGGTCGTCTTTGAAGCCGGCGACCCGGCCCGGCCCATCATCTTGGGCCTGTTGCAGCCGCGCGACCACCAGCGCGAAGCCATCGAGGTCGAGGTCGCCGGGCGACGTATCACGGTGGCGGCCGCCGAAGAGTTGGTCCTCCGCTGTGGAGCCGCCAGTATTACGCTCACCGCGGCCGGCAAGGTGCTGATCCGCGGGACGTATGTGCTGAGTCGCTCGCAGGGGGCCAATCACCTCAAAGGCGCCAGCATCGAGATCAACTAAGCCCCCGAACCCAACGGCCCCGTGCGATGTGGCAGGTCTGGAATTCAACGCCGTTTGCAGCCGATTGGTGTGGCTTCCGCGACACCGACGGGGCCGAACTGTGGACCGTGGCCATCAAAGCCACGTTCACACTCGCCCGGGATGGCGGCTTGCAACTGGCCCAGGAGCAACTGCCCTTGGCCCGCGCGGCCCGGTTCGCGGGCGACCCGGCCTCCAGCGATCTGCTGGCCGAGGCCGACTTTGCCGCCACCCGGCAGGCAACCGATGTGCTGGTGTTGGGGACGGCCCATGCTCCGAAAGGCCGGCCGGCCAAAGAGTTCTCCGTTGGCCTGTCGATCGTTCGCGACGACGAATCGCCGCTGCTGGAGAAGCGGCTGCGGGTCACGGGACCGCGGACCTGGCAGAAGACCGCCAGCGGTGACATCGCGCTTGCGCCGCCTGAGCCAATCGCGGAGCTGCCGCTGAGTTATGCCAGTGCCTTTGGCGGCGTAGCCGCGGATGGCACCTGGTGGGCGACCAATCCGCTGGGGCAAGGCTTTGCCAGTCGCCCTGAGGATTTGATCGATCAACCGGCTCCCTCGCTGGAAGACGCGGGCAGCCCAATGGTCACTTGGACCGATCGCCCGGCGAGCGTGGGGCTGGGGCCGATCCCCCGGCATTGGCAACCGCGGTTGGGGTACGCCGGCACCTACGACGAGGCCTGGGAACAGCAGCGGCGACCCCTCGTGCCCCGGGATTTTGATGCTCGCTTCTGGCAGGCGGCCCCGGCGGATCAGCAGGTGCCGGGTTTTCTGCAAGGCGGCGAACGGGTCCGGCTGGAGAATCTCACCCCCGGCGGCAGCCCCCTGACGTTTCGCGTGCCACGGCTGCGGTTCGCGTTGACCACGCGGTTTCGCGGCTTGCCGGACGAGCCCGGGACGCCGGCCCTGGAGGTCATGACCATCGAGCCCGACGACGCCCGGGTGGTGCTCACGTGGCAGTCCCGTCTGCCGTGTCATCACACGGTGCAGCGGCTGCTGGGGACCGAAGTGCGTTTGGTGGAGTCGAGCATTGAGATTCCTGAACCCGTTGGGATCGGAGCCCAAGCATGAATGCTCCCCAGGATCCCTTGGCCCGGGTTGTGGCGTGGGCGGCGGCCACGCCCTTGGGGCGATCGGCCGAAGCCACCGCCGCGGCGGTCCGCGCGGGAATCTCGTTGTTTGCCGAACATCCCAGCTTGCGGGTCGATTCCTCCGGCGGTCGGGCGGTTGTCGCCGCGGCCAGTTGGCTGGATGGTCAGTCCGAGCGGAACCAGCGGCTCGTGGCCTTGGCTCGCGGCGCCTGGGAGGATCTGACTCCCCAGCTCGACGCGCTGGGGCTTCACGAGCCATTGCCGGTGTTTCTGGCTTTGCCGGAGCCTCGGCCCGGCTGGGACACCCCCGAGGTGGCGGCTCTGCGGGACGAGCTGGCCGGAGTCTTCGCTCGCGAGGGCCAAACGCCATTGCTCACGGTCTTCGCCGACGGTCATGCCGGCGGGCAGATGGCGCTAGCGGCGGCCATCCAGGCCCTGCAAGCCGCGGAAACCTCGGCCGTTGTCGTGGGAGGGCTGGACAGCTATCTGGACTGGCGCTCGATGCTGTGGCTGGACGAAAACGACCAGCTTCACAATCCGCGGAACTCCTGGGGATTCGTCCCGGGCGAGGCGGCCGGGTTGATTGTGCTTACTCGCCCCGATCCCTTGGCCGACGCCGCCGCGATTGTGCTCCGCGGCCTGGGGCAGGGCCAGGAGCCCAACGCGATAAAAACCCAAACCGTGTGTACCGGCAATGGCCTGGGCGATGCGATTCGCGCGGCGCTGGCTCCGTTGGCCGCGTGCGGGTCGCGGGCGCATTATCTGGTGGGCGACCTGAACGGCGAACCCTACCGCGCCGACGAGCTGGGCTTCGCCCTGATGCGGGTCCGCGAGCAGATCAGCGAGGCGGTGGAAATTCACACCCCGGCCGAGTCCTGGGGCGATGTCGGCGCGGCCTCGTTGCCACTGTTCGTGGTCTTGGTAGCCGAGGCCTTTCGGAAACATTATGCCCCCGATTCGCGGGCGCTGTGCTGGGCCAGTTCCGAGTCCGGCCTCCGCGGCGCGATTTTGTTGGAATATCAAAAACCCCAATCCGCGGCCCGTTCGTTATGACTGGCGGTTTCTGCCGCGTTGAACGTTTTCTGGAGAATCGCTGCGATGTCGGTGACCATCAATATCAATAAGCTGAGCCTGGTGCATCGCGGCAGCGGGGGCATGTCGACGGCGACCTTGCCGGATGTGTGCAAAACGCCGACCCCGGGCGGACCGGTTCCCGTGCCGTATCCCAACATCTCGATGGCGACCACGCTGACTGGCGGCACGATGAGCGTGAGTGTCGATGGCGGGCAGATGGCGGCCATTGAAGGATCGAAATTCGCCACCAGTACCGGCGACGAGCCCGGCACGGTGGGCGGTGTGTTTTCCAACGTGTTCAAGATGGAGTCGACCTGGCTGACCTATTCGTTTGATGTCAAGATGGAAGGCAAAGGCTGCTGCCGACTGACCGATAAGAAATGGCACAACAAAAAGAACACGGTCAACATGATGGGCATGGCCAACAGCCCCGTGCCGCCGGCCTCGCCCAGTTTTGAACAGAAGAAGCAAAAGCTGGACGATCAGCGGCAGGAAGAGTTTCGACCCAATGCCGCGGTGGGCGATGGGTCGTCGGCGGCTGCTTTGCAAGAGGAGGCCCGTACCGGCCAGCAGATCAGTCCCGGCACCTGGCACTATGAAAAGTGCGTGGGCCTGGCCAACTTTTATCAGAAGCGGCAGAAAGAAGCCGCCAAGGAACATCAACAAGGCGAGATGACCGCCGACGAGTACGCTGAACTCCGCGAGACGACCACCGAGGGTTGGGCCCGCAACGTCGAGGCGATCGAAGCGGCCGATCAGGTCAGCAATCCCCCATGGCCCACGAACCAGAGTCTCAAATGACCGAGTTGGCCCCCTTCCACGATGTGTTTCCGGGCGATTGGGCCGCCGTGCGGCAGGCGATTGACCAGGCCCATACGGCATCGTTCGCGCGAACGCCGGAGGTCCGCCCCTTCGATCTGGCCGACTTGCAGGTTCCCGATGACGTCCGTCGCGAGATCGTGAACGCCAACCGCCGTCGGGTGCGGGGCGAGATGAGTCGCGAAGAGCTGCTGGGGCCCAGCTCGCGCTATCAATCGCTGGACGAGTTCGACGAGCAACTCGCCGAGATCCTGGCCAGCCTGGAGCATCGTTATCATCCGCGGGATTACATTCGCCAGGTGATTCAACTGGGCCGCAAGTTCCTGTCGGTCACGGCGGCCTTGCGGTTGGGGGCCGTGGCCCAGCGGCTCACTCCCCAGACGGCCGCCGAATGCCTCCGCGAGGTGGTGGCCGCTCGGGCGACCGCCGACGACGATTTGAAGATTGTGCTGGATTTGCTGGTGATGGATCTCACCCAAGGCGGCCGCGAGGCGTGGGTGGGCGAACTGCCCGACGACGCCGCGGCCGAGGTTCACGAAACCCTGGCGCGGCAGGCCGCCCGATGAAACCCTCGGCATCGCTCGCTCCGGTCGTCGAAAAGTTGGCCCTCGAGGCCGCCGTGCTGTGGCTGCGTCGAGGGCGATTGGTCGACCAGGCCCATGTGGGCCTGCACGAGCTGGCCCGCATCGATGGACAAATTGCCGCCCAACTCGAAGGTCTGCGGGTGGCCGGCCCCCTGGCCCAGCAGGTTTGTCACCAGCAGGCCCAAAGCGGCTTTGCCGACGACCTGTTTCCCTTGGCGGTCTTGGTCGCCGAGTCCGATGCCAGCGACCTGGGCGACCAACTCTTCGAACAGGCCGCGACCAGCCCTTTGCATCGGCAGGCCGTGATCGATGGCCTCGCGTGGGCGGAAGGCCCGCATGTCCGAGAGTGGATTGAGCGCAGTTTCGCCGGCCCCACGCCACAGCACCAATTCATCGCCTTGGCCGCGGCGATGGCGCGGGGCGAAGCGACATGCGAGCGGCTGGCCCCGTTGCTGGCCAGTTGCGATCCCCAGCTTCGGGCCTTGGCCGCCGAAAGCCTGGGACGCCTGGGTGCCACGCCCGAGGACGACGGTCTGGTCGGGCTGTTGGCCGATTCCGACCCCGATGTCCGCGACGCCGCGGCGGTGAGTGGCACGCTGTTGGGGCACGGCGGGGCCACGGTCGCGGCTCTGCGAAGTTGCGTTGTCAGGCAAGGGCCGTTGGCCCGGCTGGCGATGACCCTGCTGGGCCGGCAAGCGCCGCCCGACGAGCAGGCCGCCTGGATCGCGGCGCAACTGACCGACGACCCTCGCCGCTGGCGGCTAGCGGTCTGGGGATGGATGGCCGCCGGGCGACGCGACGGGGTGGATCAATTGGTGAGCTGGACCGCCGAGGTTCGCCGGGCACGCTGGGCCGCCTACGGAGTCGCGCTGGTCACGGGATTGGGATTCGAGGATCCCGCCCGCTGCCAGAAGCCTCCGGCCGAACGCTTGGCGGGCCCCAGCGAGGACCCTGGCGATACCCACATCGCCCTCGATCCCGACGAGGGCCTGCCTTGGCCGCGTGTCGATTGGCTGCAACCTTGGTGGGAGGCTCACCGCGACGCCTTCGATCCCGAGGTCGCTTGGCTGCTGGGGCGGCATCGTTCGACCGATTGGCTGGGCGAGGTCTTGGGCTTCGGGCGGCAACACGCCCGCTGGCTGGCCGCGGTCGATCGGGCGTTGTCGCAACCTGGGGCCGGCGTGTTCGACATTGCCGCCCCAGTCGCCCGACAAACCGCACGGCTGGCCGCGTTGCACGCCCCGGTGGTTCCCGAACACGCCCCTGGTTTGCGAACTGCAACTTCGGCATGATCGGGCGGCACGGCACGAGCGATGCGCCGTGGGGCAGGACGAGCAAACTCAATCGGGATGAACGGTCTTCTCATGACGCAGGCTGCCACGACCACCGGCGTGTTGCCCGAGGTGCTGGAGCGCGGATTGGCCGATGTCGTCTCGGCCTGGGGGCAGTGGCTCGCCGCCTGGCAAGACGACGGCGACTCGGTGCGACTGGCCGACATCGACCGGATCGAACGGCGATTGCGGGCGTCGGTCGCCTGTGTGTTGGCTGCCGGAGACGACGGCCGTCGGCGGGCCTGGTCGCTGGTCGATGGCGATGACCCGGCCCTGGCCGCGGCGGGCCTGTGCGTGTTGCTGGGCGAAGCCGCTTCGCTCGACGGCCAGCAACTCTGGCAACGGCTGCTTGCCGCCGCACCGCCGGTCCGCGAGGCCTTGGCCGATGTGCTGGCTGTACGCTGTCCGCACGGATGGCTAGACGACTGGCAAGCGGGGTTCGCGGCGGTCACCGATCCGGCGGCTCGTTGGTCGGTGGGGCGGATCCTGGAAGCCGCCGGCCGACCCGTGCTGGGCGAGGAGCTGACCGCCGCCCTCGGTGACGACACGCCCGCGATGCGTTGTCAGGCGTGGCGGGTGTTGGTCCAACGTCGCCAGAGTCAACCGATGGGCTGACCCTGGGCGTCGGCCGGGTTGCGGGCTTTGTTGCGAATTGATGCGGGAGAGGCAATGTTCTTTACGCTCACGGTGGCCCAGGGCGAGGCACAGGGACGGCGGGGCGTTCTGTACGGCGATGCCGAATTCGTGGTCGGTCGGGTCGCCCCGGCCACGATGAGCCTGCCGCACGATGGGCGGATGAGCAGTCGGCATTTTGCGATCCGCTTGGAACACGGCGTGGGTGTGCTCCGGGATTTGCAAAGCACCAACGGCACCTTGGTCAATGGGCAGCCCGTCACGGTCGCGCGGCTGCGGCCCGGCGATCGGGTGCAGGCCGGCGATACGGTTTTCGTCTTCGAGGGGCCTCCGCCAGCCCCGCCGGATCTCAACAAGCTGATCGGTCCGCAAGCGGCCTGGCCCTATGCGGCGGGTCTGACCGACGACAATCCTCGTGTCCGCTTCGCCGCCTTGGAAGCCGCCGCCTGGAACCGCGAACCCTGGCTGTTGCCGTGTCTCCGGCAATGGGCCCGGCTGGGCGAAGCCGCACACCTGCCCGCCTTTGTGATGTTGGCGACCTTGGCCGAGCCCGAGGACGACGACTTGTTGGAAGAATTGGGACGGTCCGCCGCGCTGGGACCAGGGCGATTCGAGATCCTGGCCGCATGGGGGCATCCGCGGGCGTTGCCCCTGATTCTGGCCGGCCTGGACGATGCCGACGCGGCCGACGCGGCGGTTGCGGCCTTTGAAGTCATCACGGGCCAACGCCTACCCGAACCCCAGCCGCAGGGGGGCGATAAACCACCCGCTACCCCTCAGAGTTCATATTTCGGCTGTGGAGGCCGTAGGGATTATGCCGAAGAATTCTGGCAGACCGAACATGCACGATTTGCGGGTGGTCGGCGATGGGCTCAGGGTTACGAGGTCACGACCGAAGACTTCGCGGCCATGGGGTCCCACCTGGGCGTGACGACCGCTCGACGGCTCGCGACGCGCAGGGCCTTCCGCGGCGAGCCAATCCCGTTGCGACTGACCTGCCGGTTCGAGCCTGATTGATTTCCGCAAACGTGTGCGGAAGCGAGTTCTCGACGGACCGAAACTTCGGCGTCGGACACCTTGCCAACGCGAGGCGTCGCGTCGGCGTATTGGCCTTGAGAAGCCAATCAATCCGACAGGGCTCATCCCGCCACAACGCGCTGGTAAAGTTTTCCGCCTGTAGGGAAGACTCTCAAGATTCGGTTCGATTCGGTCGGATGAAAGAAAAGTGCGTAGATTTTCCGAGCGGCGCGGTCCCTCCATGAGTCGTGTCGCCCCCCACCTTGGACGAGATCAACAGGGAGGTCCGTCATGCTTCGGACCAGGACCATTCACACTGGTTTGGCCGTCCGCGGGTCGCTGCTGGTGGCCTTGGCATTGACGCTCGGCTGCAACGGAGCGCAGAAGGCGCTGAATGCACCCCGGGCGGAGGGCGGCATGTTTGCCTCGTGGTTCCAACGGACGGATGATATTCAACTGGCTGAAGACGAGCCGGTTGTGACCGTCGAAGATGCCACGGGCACATTGGCCGGACAGGTCGCAAAACCAACGCCCGACGAAACTGGGGCGAACGCTCCACCCCGACGACGCCCGCTGGTGCTGGCTCCCGAGCAGCCGGCTGCCTCGGTGGCCGCGGGAACCAAGAAACCCGCCGCAACCGAAGAGTTGGCGTCCACCGAGAAACCCGCTGGCCCCGCCAAGCCGGTGACGACGGTCAAGCCGACTGCTTCGCCGGTTGAGGCGGAAGCCGCAACCGCGACCGCCGTTGCCAGCACCGACGAGCCCAGCGAGCCCAGCGAGCCCAGCTTGCCGGTGGCCCAGAAGCCGGTCGACGAGGTCGAGGGGGCGCCGTTCTCGATTGCCGACGAGTCCACGCAAGTGGCTCTGGCGGACTCGCCCGCCGCGGCGATTGCTCGGGCCGATTCGGCCTCGGAGCCGGCCGCCTCGCCCGAGGTCGCGCAGTATCCGTCGACCGATTCCGAGCCCTGGGAGAAGCTGGCTGACAAGCCAACCTCCTCGCAGGAGACAACGACCAAAACCAACGATGCCCCATTGCCCGACGCGCCCGCCGCCGTGGCCAGCAAGCCCCAACCGCGGAATGTGCTGGACCGGGGCGATGTGGCGAGCTTCCCGGCCACCTCGGCCGCCAGCTTGCCGGATGAGCGGACGGCCATGTTGGCCCGCAACGCTCGGGTTGCCGCGGGTTCGGCGCAGCAGGCTCCCGTGCCCGATGCCCTGTTCGCGGGGATCTCGGGCGCTCCGTCGGCGATGATTCCGGCTCGGCAGACGGTGAGCACCTCGAAGCCCAAGCTGGAAGAAGCCGTGGCCACCAAGCCGACCCGCGCGGCGCGGTCGCTGACGCCGGAGCAAGTGGAACGGCATACCAAGAACGTGACCGCGTTGCTCAAGCAGGCCCGTCGCAGCTACGAAGAGCTGGACGAGTACGAGTCGCATCTCATCTGCCGGGTGCTGGGCGAAAGCGGCCAGTATCTGCGGACCGATCTGGCCCTGCGTTGCCGCCGCGAGCCGTTTGCCCTGCAAGTGGGCGACGACCCCGATCCCACCCGCGGCAGCCAATGGCTGTACGTGCCGCCGACCGCAGGCGAAGGCACCCTGCTGATTCACGACGAGACCGAGTTTGGCACCCTGCGAACTCAGGTGGCCATCGACGATGCCAGCATTCTGGAGATTGCTGGCCGCGGAGTGGATAGCTGGGGGTTGGGTGCGGTGATTAACGAGCTGCAGTCCGCCCTGCGGAGCGATGAAACCGATCGCTACGAGGTTCGCTACGAAGGGCTACGGCGGGTCGACGACTCGGCCCCGCAGATGCATAAGGTCTCGGTCACCGACCTGGAGAGCGGCCAGACCCGCGAGTTCTTCTTCGATCGTCGCCGCATCCTGCCGACGGTGGCCCAGACGCTTTCGGCCGATGGGAAACTGGTCGACAGCATGCACTACGACAAGCTGGTGTTTGACCTCAAACACCTGGAAGGCCGCTTGGTCTTCGATGCCGAGAGCTTCGACAAAGCGTCACGCAAGTGACCCCGCTGCGTTGCTGAGCGTGCTCCGACGCCCACACCCCCAGGACCAGTGCTGGTCCTGGGGGTGTGGTGCGTTGTGGGGCAAGTCGGTATGGCCATCGAGGCGGATCAGCGATTGGTGGGCGCCAGGATGATCATTTCGCCCACCCAGCCGAAGCCGGGTTCGGTGACGGCCCGGACGCCGCCGGTTCCCAGTTCTTGGGCGACCGTGGCAAACGGCGGCAACAGATTGCCGGGCAGTGGCCGCATGGCCTGGCCATCGGCCCCGACCAACTCACGAAAGAGATAGGCCCCCAGAGTTTGCTCCTCGCGAAGCTGCCCAAGCTGGGTCAGTTCGTAGGTCACCCACAACGAATCGCGGATGCTCCAGTAACCCTGAAAGAAGCCGGGTTGGCGAACGAGTTCGCTAAGCTGGCCCCGGGTCGTTTTGAAGCGAGGCGTCCGCTGCTCGAAGGGCTGTTGGTTGGGCTCGGTCGAGAGCGCCTGGTGCAGGACATCCTGCTGAGTGGCCACCAGCAAATGACCATGGGCCACGGTTGCCAACCAAGGCGGCATGGGTTGCCCCTGGTTGCCGCGCTGCCGTCGCTTGGGATCGTCAAAAAACTCCCAGACCGTGTGACCCTGGAACTGCCGCGTGCGGACGTTGGGATCATTGGCCACCGCGGCCGCAATGTTCTTGGCCAGCAGCGCCGGGTCGGTGGTTTCAATGGCCAGCAAGGTCTGACGGCTGGTCAGGCCCACCGGCTGCTGAATCGCCGAAACCACCAGCGCTTCGCCACTGAGCAGGGCCACCAAATCCCGGTGGAAATTCAATCCCGGGCCGTTGGGGTCGTCTTCGATACTGGTGACCACATCTTCAAAGGCACCGGGCTCCTGCAAGATGGCATCAAACAGATCGCCAAATCCCGCATACACCCGATCGCGGGCCCAATGCAGCCGATACACCCCGGTCAAACCGCTGGGCAACCAACCCGGCGGCGGGCTGTGCGGACCGTTCGGAAAGCTCAACACCCGCACCCCACGATCAGCCGGCAGCACGGGGGCAAACACCGCGAACTTGGCGTGGCTGTCCCAGTCGCCGGTGGTGAAGTCCAGGGTCACGCCAATGGCCCGAATCGCGTCGAAGCCCTCTTGCCGTAGCACCTCGGTCAGGTCGACTTCTTCCATCCGCTGCCGACGGTTGCGGGGAAAGTCGGCCCGCTGGGTGGCGAAGTAGCCAAACGGATCGAACACCACTTCCAGATCGTGCGGCTGACCGTTGCCCTGACCCATCCGGCCCAGGCGACCGCGGACCTGGACGAACGACTCGCTCTGGGCCAATTTGCCTTGCGGCACGCCCCAGTTCCGCAGCATCCACACCGCGGTGGTCTGGTCGGTGCAAAAGACCAGCAGCCCATCGCGAAGGAAGTACCACAATTGCTTGGGCGGCGCCAAACCAAACCGCTGTTCGACGGCGGCTTCTGGCGATTCGGGCAGGACAAACTGGTGCAGCGTGATCTCGCCAAAGGCCCAGCGTTTGTGCTCGGCCTTCTCGGCCACCAATCGCCCGCGAAGCCGCTCGAGCCAGGCCTCGGCGTTGGCCTCCTGGCCAGAAACGTCAAACAAGGCATTCATCACGCTCCGGCCCCGCTCGGTGCGGGTCACGGCAAACGCGGCCTCGCCACTGGGAATGGCCAACAGCTCTTCCAGCCGAAAGCCCAGCGCCCCGCCGGCCCAGCGGTCCAGGATCCGCTGTTCCATGGCTTGCACAAACGCATTCAACCCCGGCTGACTGACAAAGCGGCCAAACTGCGTCCGCGGCGCTCGGGCGCGGGTCTGCGGAAGGTTGGGTGCCCGGACCCAGGCCACGGCATTGGCGGGCAGAACTTGCTCGCTGGGTGGGGTTTGGGCCAGGACCTCCGCGGTGGCCAACAGGCTGAGCAGGCCCAGAAAGCCCAGCGTCCGTGCAACATGTGGCCCAAACGGCATCGTCAGCCCTCCGCGGGACTAGCGGGGTAGGATCGAACGGCGACCAGCGGTCCAGGTGCCCATCTTTGAACCGAAGTGTAACGCGCCGGCCGATTTCCCTCTAGCACGAACCACACAAGCGACAAAACCGCGCCAGCTCTTGGGGGGGTAATGTCCCGTCGCGACACCGACTTGCCGCAGTCAGACCACAGTCTCCATCAAGCCGCCCACCCGCCGCGAATTGTTTCACGTGAAACAAATGTCCAGGTATCGCGATCCTTCCCGCTTGGCTCACCCTTCACCAGCGAGAGGGCTCGGGCAAGGGGCTTGGGCGATAAGATCAACTCTACCAAGAGCTTGCGTGCGCCAAACGCCTATCGGACCGGCAGCCGAATGTAAATTGTTTCACGTGAAACAATTGTTCAGGTATCATAGGCCCCCCCAGGAGAACCCTCGTGTCGGCCTCGTGCGAATCACTGGAGCCGTCCACGGCAGCCCTCATTCGGACGTGCGACGGCTCGCACGGCGGGGGGCGTCGAGGTAGCGATAGCCCGTATTCGGATTGTTGCGGTCGTAGCCAAAAGCCTCGCGGTGGTCGAGAAAGTGCTTGAGGTAGTCAATCGGGATGGCAAATCCCAGCCCCTCGGCCCCCCGGACTTTCATGCTGGTGACCCCCACCACCCGCCCTTGCAGGTCGAACAGCGGACCGCCCGAGTTCCCCGGATTGATCTGGGCGGTGGTCTGCAAGTAGACCAGGCCGTCGAGATTGCGGTCATCGGTGCTGACGATGCCCTCGCTGACCGTGCGTTCCAAACCCAGCGGACTGCCAATCGCGAAGACGGGATCGCCGACGTCCACACTCTGGCGGGGGGCCAGCACCGCGGTCTTGAAGCGATAGCCCTCGGGTTGGGGAACTTTCAGCAAGGCCAGGTCGAAAAACGGGTTGATCGCCGCGATCTGGACATCGTCGATCCGCAGGCGTTGGAAGTCGCCCCCAGCGTCGCCCCGACGCCGGAAGATGGTCACGGTGATGCGGCTCTCGCCGGCGATCACATGGTGGTTGGTCACGCAGTAGCCATCGCGATTGATCAAGAAACCCGAGCCCAACCCGCTGGGGGTCTGCACCAGCACGACGGCCTCGCCCAACTCGGCGGCCAGGTCGCGGACGGTCCCACGGGGCCGATTCTCGGCCACGCGGTAAAAGCCGTCGGCCTGGTCGGTGATGCGGGTGGGCGGCTGATCGGCGGTCTCGGCCTCCTCGGGCCTGCGCTCTTGAATCTCGGAGCGGGGCACCCGCAGGATGTCGAATCCCACATCGACGAACACCGCGTCGGGCCGTTCTTTGACCACTTGGCCGACGATCTGTTGGCCGGTCTTGAGCTTGATGCGTTCGTTGGCGGTGGCGAGTTGCCCGACCGCGGCCAGCAGGGCCGCCACAAGCAGGGCTGACGGTGCGAGACGCCACATGGTTGGTGATCCTGAACGGTGGGCGATGGGCCTCAGCTTGGTGGGAGTCTAACAGTCGGGACCGCCGGACGACAACCAGACACTTTGCAGCGGTCGCCCAGACCGATAGGCTGCCTGAGGCACTCTTGACCTGTGTTTGGCTTGTGTTGGCTCATCGTGAGGGCATTGCCTTGCTGGCCGTTGATCCTGGTTCGACACCCTACGACCTCCGCTTCCGCCTGGGGCCGATCCCCGTCCAGGTCCATCCGTTCTTCTGGCTGCTGGCTGGATTCTTGGGCGTCCGGCTGGTCCAGGCCGAGATGCAAGCTGGTCGCGACGGCACCAGCGTGTTCATTATCTGGATGGTGGTCGTGTTCGTGTCGATTCTGGTCCACGAACTGGGCCATGCCCTGACGGCGCTGCAAGCCGGTTGGCCACCCAAGATCATCCTGTACGCCTTCGGCGGACTGGCCGTGTTTTCGCCGACGTACCGCGATCCCAGAACGATGATCTGGATCACCTTCGCCGGGCCATTGGCAGGCTTCTTGCTGGCTGGACTCACGCTGTTGGCCATCTTCCTGGCCGGCTGGCAACCCCAATTCTCCTTTCCCTTGTTCCAGGAAGCTGGCGTCGTCGGGGTGCCTATCTTCTGGCTGGGCGAGCTGTTCTACATCACACTGGGCAATCCGCCCCAAGAGCGATTCCACAACCTGGAGTTGTTGGTCTTCTGCCTGCTGTTTGTGAACATTTTCTGGGGACTGCTGAATCTGCTGCCCATCTATCCGCTGGATGGTGGCCAGATCTCGGCCGAGTTGCTGCAAGTGAAAAACGGCGGCGAGGGGCTGGTGCAGGCCCTGCAGCTCTCGATGGTCTTCGCGGTCATCGTGGCCGTGGTCGCCATCGCCCTGATGAAAAGCGTGTTCATGATGCTGATGTTCGGCCTGCTGGCCTACAACAACTGGCAGATGATGCAGCAGTTGCGAGGTTACGGCGGCGGTGGTGGCTTTGGCGGCGGCGGGTTCCGGCGGTGGTGAATCCCGACGCCGGGCGTGTCGTCGTGCTGGGAGCCAGCAACATCGCCCGCAACCTGCCGTGGGTCGTTGAAGCGGCTCGGGCGATGGCTCCCGGTGGGCCGCTGTTCGTGGCCCACGGCCACGGCCGATCGTACGGGGCGACCAGTCGGGTGCTGATTCGCCAATTGCCCGGGCTCACCGCTTGCGGGCTGTGGCCGCGTTTGCAGGCCAGCCCGCCCGGCCCCACCTGGGCGCTGCTGACCGATATTGGCAACGACCTGATGTATGGCTTCTCGCCCGAGACGGTCGCCGGTTGGGTGAGCGAATGCCTGGGCCGGCTGGCCGACCACGGTGCCCAACTGGCCGTGACCGAGCTGCCGCTGGGCAATCTGGCCACCCTCGGCCCGCGGCGATTCTGGTGGATGCGGACTTGTTTCTTTCCCGCTTGCCGGCTGAGTTTGCCCGAAGCCCAGGCCGCCGCCGCCCGTTTGAACGATCTGCTGCGGCCCCTGGCCCAACGGCACCAAGCGGTGCTTTTACCGCACGAGGCCGCCTGGTACGGCCTGGATCCCTTGCACTTCCGCACTTCGGTGGCCTGGCACGCGCTGCGGGCATGGTGGCGGTTGGGCTT
The DNA here is from genome assembly GCA_050486385.1 of Planctomycetales bacterium. Classification (GTDB taxonomy): domain Bacteria; phylum Planctomycetota; class Planctomycetia; order Pirellulales; family Pb10988; genus JBJHDE01. The sequence continues at coordinate 17,405 of JBJHDE010000027.1, forward strand.
TGGCGTCGCACTGCCCGAGACCCGACCCCGCGTCAACTGGTTTCGCCGGGCGTGGCTCAAGACTCGCCGACACGAAACCGTCTGGTACTGCGGCTGTCCCGCCGGCAGCCCCCAGCCCGTCGCCCGCTTCGACGACGGCGGTTCGCTGAGTCTGTTCTGACCGGAAACCGGTCTCGAACCGGCAACGCGGCGGGTTCAGAAGGGAATCGCCTCGCCGGGCAGCACCAGAATCTTGCCATCGCCCATGCGGCCGGTGCGGGCGACATCCACGATCTTACGGATTGTCTCTTCCAGCCGCGTCTCGTCGACCCACAGGGTGATCTCGACCTTGGGCAGAAAGCTCATTGCGTACTCGTCGCCGGCATAATGCTCCAGGTAATTCTTCTGCCGCCCGAATCCCTTGACCGGAGCCACCGACAGGGCCTCCAGCGGCGCCCGCTTGAGCGCTTCGAGCACCTTATCGACCAGGAAGGGTTTGACGATAGCGATGACCTGTTTCACGAGCGAATCCTCCGTCGGTTGGAACCCAGGGTTCGACGGGGCCAGGTCGAACAGGTGTGGGGAGCGAGACAATTCCCCGATTCAACGCCATTTTGCCCGCCATCGCAAGGGCGTGCTCAGCCACACTCTGGGTGGCCGCTGCGTCGCCCGCGTCCGCCAGAACCGCCAGACCGGGGGCCATCGACGCCCGCACCCAGCACGGCCACCGCATCGGCCGTGAGTCGCCCCAGGCCGTCGAACGTGTCGGCGTGCGTTGTGCCGTTCTGGTCGGTCATCGTGGTTCGCTGACCCTGGCGGTTGTAGCTGGAGGTGACTTGGTCGATGCCGCCGCTCGTATCGGGATAAATCTCCGCGGCAAATAGCCTGAAGGTTCCAACGGAAACCTTCTTCTGACAGTTCGCTTCACAATACTGCAAAACATCATTTCAAAGCAGAAAGTTCCAAGGGACAATCATTGTCCTTGGATTGACCAGCATGCGGGCTGCTTCATGCATTCTCATCCAACTTTACAATGGCCTTGCCGTTAGAAGCAACAGCGATGATCAGCACAGACCTTCCTTCTCGATCAAACACATTGATGCCCTGCCCCAGATCCTTGTTCACCCCCATCCCGACTAAAACCTTTCCATCTTTGTCCAACAAGCCAATCTGCGGCTCGTGAACCCCCTCGCTTAGCGAGAGAACAAGCCGTTCACAGCCCCACCTATCATAGAGCCTGATATATGGACTGCTTCCGTGCTCTACACCCAAGGTGATGGCAACATCACCCTGAGCGTTGCACACCTCGAGCCTTTGAATTCGCAATGTCTCCTGTGGATCCATTTTCATTGATACCTCCAATTAGTCATGCCAATGAAACAGACAGTCGATCGCGATCTACCTAGGAAG
>JBJHDE010000028.1:0-18750 GCA_050486385.1 Planctomycetales bacterium
GCGGTGGCCGACGGGCGCTTGATCGTGCGGCTCCGCAACGGCGTGGCGTGCTTCGATCGCCGCCAGGATTGACCACGGCTGCGTCGGCCGATCACAACGCCTGTTTCCCCCTTCACGGCGCGGAGGCCATCATCCCGGCTTCCGCGCCGTACTCTCTTGACTCAATCGAGCCATGATCCCACGGCGATCCACCTGGATGTGCGGAACCCTGATGATCGTGTTCGCTGGCTGGGTGACCCACCCGGCCCCGGGCGTGGCCGACGAGCCGTCTCTGCCGGTCAAGGCCGAACCCGGTCAGGACGGGCTGTTGCGAGCGGAGTTCATTTATGAACTCGACGACCGCCCCACGCCGCAGTGCCATGCCTCGACCTTGGTCGAGACGTCCGACGGATTGGTCGCGGCCTGGTTTGGTGGCACCCGCGAAAAACATCGCGACGTGGGCATCTGGGTGGCCCGGCACGATGGTCAACGCTGGGGCACACCGCAGCAGGTGGCCGATGGGTCCGAGGGTGAAGACGAGTTGTTCCCGTGTTGGAACCCCGTGCTGTTTTTGCCGCACGACGGCCCGCTCATGTTGTTTTACAAGGTGGGCCCCGGTGTTCAGCAGTGGTGGGGCGTATTGCGAACCAGCGACGATCTGGGCAAAACCTGGTCGCCGCCGCGGCGTTTGGGAACGGACCCCGCCCTGGGAGAGAAGAATCCCAGTCTGATTGGGCCCGTCAAGAATCGACCCTTGCAGTTGGCCGATGGGTCGATCCTGTGCCCATCCAGCAGCGAACATGCCGGGTGGCGGGTGCATTTTGAACGCACCACCGATGGAGGCAAGACCTGGCAGGTGATTGGCCCCATCCACGATGCCACGGACTTTCAAGCGATTCAGCCCAGTATTTTGCAGCACGACGCTGAGCGGTTGCAAATCCTGGCGCGGACCCGCGAGGGTGTGGTGGCCCAAAGCTTTTCTGACGACGCCGGACGAACCTGGGGGCCGTTGAGTTCGACGGGGCTGCCGAATCCCAACTCGGGGACCGATGCGGTCACACTGGCCGACGGCCGACACCTGCTGGTTTACAATCATGCAATCCGGGACGGCCAATTCCCCGCGGGTCGCAATATTCTGAACGTCGCCGTTTCGCCCGACGGCAAGCGTTGGGAACCCGTGCTCACCTTGGAGCGGGACCGTGGCGAGTTCTCTTATCCCACGGTCATCCAGGCGACCGACGGGAAGGTCCACATCAGTTACACCTGGCGACGGCAGACCATCAAGCACGTCGTGCTCGACCCCCAGGCCTTGCAGGGCCCATGAGCCGCGAGGATTCGCTACGACCGGGCCACAAGTCGTACCGCGCGCGGCTGATGCCTTCGCGGTTGCCAAGCGTCTTCTCCGCACCTATCGCAACAATGGCGTGAACAGCTTTGGCGACCGCATGAAGGTTCTCGCCGGACTCAGCGGAGTGGTCGAGGGTCGATTGCGCCTGGCAGTTCCACTGAGTCAAGGTCAGCAGAGTGTATCGAAACCGTCTAGCCCTATTTTTGTCCTATTCAGTGTTTTCAAGTCCATGGCGATTCCTGTACCTCGATTGGGTGTCGAACGGAGCAGGTGACAACTTCTCGAGAAGCACTTCAATGCTGCTGGCAACTTCGATCCAATGGTCAGCTAAGAACAATACACGGGGCTGAGGGCAAACGCGATAGTCGAGCGCTATCAGCCTGTCAGGCCCTAAGTCTGCGATCAGCACTGACTGTTTTGGGTCAATCTCTCCCAGTGGGTTCTCTGCGTACGCAACTCCGAGGTATGACGGGTCAGGTTCCTCGCTCCAAGATTTGTTCTCGCGATTCATCGCCTCGTCATCATAAAAGCTCGGATGAGGGATATTAGACTCGGAGAAAACTTCTGCAAGCCTTGGAGACTTCGCCATCTCCATTCACTCGCCGGTCTTGATCGCGTTTACAAGAGATGCTGGTAATTCGAACCCATTCACGATCATTGGGCTGTCACCATTTTTCCAGTTGTTGTACGAATTGCGTCCAGATTCTGATTGGGCATGGCCTCAGGAACGACGTTGCCGCTGAACGCAGGATAGTGGCCATTTACGGATTGTGATAGTAGCCGGAGACTATCCGGGATCTGATTCGGGGGAGCGGGGTAAGCGTTTGAGGAGGTGTCTGATGAGCCGGTTTGATCTCCCTGCACTTGTTCGAGATTCCAATCAAACGCTTGTTGAATCAGGCGCGTTTCCTGAAGATTGGCTATCATTGTACCGTAGCGCGCTGAACGATCTTTCCAATGCTCGTGGTACTAGCTGGCCCAAGGACATGTTTGCAGCGGTTCATTATGCATCGACGCATCTTGGGCTCAGATATCTGGTTTGGAGAAGCTCAGTCGGAGCTAGCAACGTCGAATCGGAATCTGTCCTGGGGTTGGTTCAGTTTGAATCCGATTGCTTTTTATGGAAGTCTGTCAGGGATCTACCTGCATGGAACTCGGAATGCGAAGGCAATGACCCAGAGAGTAGTTTCCTTGAATTGTGCTTTGGTAAAGCCAGTCCGGTGACCCACGACCTCTCACTGCCAGCTTGGAGTTCCATGTATAACGAGCATCTTCGTATCCTGCACCATTCGAAAGGCTTGGAGCGCCGTTGGAGCAAATGGTTCTGCTTGGCACTTCACTTCGCCTCGTTCTATTTAGAGCTATTCCAGTACCGCGATATAGATCTGTCTGAGGATCCAGAAATTCCTGGAAGTCCCGCGGACATTGATGCGCTGGTAGAAAGCTTGCGTAGAAGTATCGAGAACGAGCGAGTTCTCAAACTAATTCAGCTATGGTTGAGTTCGGCAACTTTAGACCGTGACGCATCAGGCCTGCCGGTAATAGGAATTGTTCGCCCGCGAGAGGAGCGAGTGATCTCAGTGCGGACATCGACCGAGATCTTTCTGCAGTTGTGTTCTCAGAACAGTCTCTCTGAATAGCCTTTCGACTGACATATCCACCATCACTAGTTGGTTCCGCTGAGGTGCCAGAGAATTAGAACCGCGAACAAAACCGCTGCTTGAGAAGCTCAAAACGGACCAAGCTCTTGGCACCAGCGAGCAAGCTTTCGGGAATGTCGGCAGGTCAATCAGAGCGGGCGCGAAGTCGCCAGAAGGTGTGCGGCCAACCGATGGCGCGCTCGACAACCCAGCGAAACGCCCCCATGCGGCTCCCGTACTCGCTCCTGACCCGTTTTATCAAACCCGTGGGACAAACCATCCCGTGTCACGCGACCCATTTCGGCATGGACTCCCGAATTCAGGAGAACCAACCGCGAAGACGCGAAGAGCGCGAAGGTGGGGCAGGTCGTCTTCGCGATCTTGGCGTCTTCGCGGTTCAAGGTTTTTCCGCCGCTGCGAGTCTTACGGTGCCCATCGGAATGTCCGTAAACTTTTGCAGGTAACGGTAGGTCATCAAAATCCCAGCCCCAACCTGCCAATCAAAGGGCTAGTGAAGTCATTGTCCAAGATGGTTTCCTCGTAGTTTGCCTCCGAAAAAAGAAGGTGCTCCATCAAATCTGAGAACGTCCCAAAACCCCGCATGACGGCCCAGTTGTGGTCACAATACACCGCACGCCCATCGGAAACCAAGTAGTACACAGAGTCAGCGTAATGCTGTCGAGACCATCGGCTCGGAACAGAGATTCCGATTGGTGCGACATTCGCTTGAAGCTGATTCATAAGAAAACACTGATCGGCAGGCCATAGCGACACGGGTTTCCGCCATGGCCAAAGCGACTTCCAAGACGTGAACGATGGGAATTCCCGTGTCACGCCAACGCAAGCGTCGCCAAGAAGCAATCGGTCATCAAACAATTGAACCTCGATCTGAATCCCATTAAAGGCATTCAGGAAAGGACCGAGGTGTTCCAATTCCTGGTACCCGAGGGACTCAAGTGACCGGAGAAAGTCGGACCTCCCGGTGTAGGGTGGAATCGACTCTCGAGCTTTCGTGAGCCTGTCCCGAACCCGTGTCGTAAGCGAATCCATCAGATCCATATCGCTACCCGCCCCAACCATCTTCCTCTTTCGAACTGCCGCCAAAACCGTTGCTTGAGCGAGGTTGGAACGAGCCAGGCTCTTGGCACACGCGAGCAAGCCTTCGGGAATGTCGGCAGGTCGATCATAGGGTTCGGAGTCGCCGGAAGGTGTGCGGCCAACCGATGGTGCGCTCGACAACCCAGCGGAACGCCCCCGTGCCGCTTCTGTGTTCGCTCCTGACCCGTTTTGTCAAACCCGTTGCACCAACCATCCCGTGTCACGCGACCGATTCGGCAATGACTGCCGAATTCAGGAGAACCAACCACGAAGACGGGAAGAGCGCGAAGGTGGGGCAGGTCGTCTTCGCGATCTTGGCGTCTTTGCGGTTCAAAGTTTTGGCCGCTTCAAGTTTTCCGGTGCCTGTCGGCCTGTCCGAAAAACTCCTGGCAGGCAGCAGTCAGAACCGCGAATCACCCCACAATGCTTGGCCCACACGCCGCTGTCTGAATGTACCGCGCGCTATTTGATCGAGCGGTACAGGGGCATGTGGCGGTAGTAGACCTCGAGGATGTAGACCAGCAGGCAGGTTTCGAACAATCGCCCGCCCTGGTGCGAGTTGTTGGGATTGGGATCCCAGCTTCCCATCTCGGGTCCGCTTTTGACCTGGTTGGCCACGACCATGTCGCGCATGGCGTTGTTCCACTTGGTCCACCGCTCGCCTTCGATGTGGTGCATCATCTGGGTGGCGTAGTACCAGTAGTACACATCGCGGCCCTGCCAGCGAGGCATGTGGCTGCTGAGCAGGTAATCGGCGCCCATCAGCAGACTGGGCTCGTTCTGGGGCCAGCCCAGGTACTGCCGACACAGCAGGCCCTCGGCGGTCATCGCTGGGGTGGGCGAGGCGTTGATCGTGTATCCGTACTGGTGGGGCGAGCCGGCGCTGTTTTGATCCAGGTACCGCTCGATCAGCCGCAGCGAGTCTTGCGGCACACTTAAGCCGGCCATCCGGGCGCTTTGCAGGCCCATGACCAACCAGCCGGTCACGCTGAGGTCGGTATCGTCGCTTCGGCCATCGGCGCCCCGACGATAGCGCCAGCCGCCTTTCTGAAGATCCTGAGTTTTCAGCGCGAAGGCGATGGCCTTTTCGGCGGGCTCCTTGAACTTGGGGTCGCGGGTCATGCCGTACAGTTCGCACACGGCGATGGTCCCCAGGCCGTGCGTGTAAAACTGATGCTGGGCAAAGCTGTCGGCGTAGAAATTGCCGTCATCCTGCTGTTGAAACAGTAGGAAGTCCCAGCCCTTGGCGACCACATCCTTCCATTTGCCCTTGCGGTGCGTGTGGCCGTTGCCCTGATAGGCCAGCAAGGCCAGGGCCGTGGCCGCCGAGGGATTGGCCTCGCCAATGCCGTCGGAGTAGGGGCCATCCAGCCGCCAACTGCCATTGTTCTTGCTTTGCTGCTTGGCCAGCCAGGCCAGGGCCATCTGCACGGCCCGCTCCGAGTCGGGGCTGCCACCGTACTTGCCAATCAAAGCGGCCTTCATGCCCTCGGTGCGGCCCATCAGCAAGCTGCCGATGGGGCTGTCGGTGGGCGTGACAGCGGCTTCGATGGTGCTGATCGGGGTGATGGGCAGCACCGGCGGGGCGGCAACCGGGTCGGGCACGACCTCCATTTCCTGGGGCGATTGCTCCTCCTGGGGCATGGGGTTTTCGACCTCGACGTGGCTTGTGTCGTCCTCGAGCTGTTGGCCCTCGAACGGCGACCACTCGGCATCCAGCATCGCCTTCTGGCTGCGCTCCATGGGAATCAGAATCAGCGCCAGGATGATCACCAGCACCAGGTGCGTGACCGTGCTGATCAGCCAGGGCGGCAGGGCCTTGACGGTATCGTCGGAAAGCTCCTTGTCTTCCTCTTCCTCCTCGCGGGTCTTCTCGCGGACCTTGGGAGAACCCGCATCACTCAGCGGAATGGGCTGCGGGCCGGTCGCTCCAGGCCGAATCGGTCGCGGTCCCGGGGCAATCGGCTGCGGGCCCAAGGGTCGCGGTCCCTGGGGGCTCACCGGTCGGGGGCCAAGCGGTTGGCTGGGCTGACCCACTTGCCAGGGATTCTGCGGCTGATTCATTGCGAAGGCCTCGTGAGATTTTCCGGTCGTCCGGTGGCTAAGCCATGACGGGGCGGACCCCGTGGGTTTTGTGACCCGCCCGGCCGACAGGTTCCGGGATTCCCCGGGGTACCCATCCGCGCGTGCGATGTCTCAAGAGAGTAGGGTTCGGCGGATTCGCCAGATGGGTCGCGGAGGCCCCCACCCCGCATGGCGGGCAGGGCCAACGACCGCACGGATGCGAACCTCTCTAAATCACTGTACCATGGGGCTTTCCCGCGGCCAAGCAAATCGGGTCGACGGGCCAGGTGACCGTTCTCCCGCAATCTCGCTGTCCACGCTCATGCAAGGCCCCTTCCATTATCGTCCTGAACTCGTCAGCCCCTCGGTCTGGATCGCCCCGGGTGCGATTGTTGTGGGCGAGGTGTCCCTGGCCGACGAAGTCAACATTTGGTTTCAAGCCGTTTTGCGCGGCGATGTCGAGCCCATTCGGGTGGGCGCCCGCAGCAACATCCAGGACGGCAGCGTGTTGCATGCCGATCCGGGATTTCCCTGCGACCTGGCCGAGGACGTGACGGTGGGCCATCGGGCCGTTGTTCACGGAGCCACGGTTGAGCGCGGGGCGTTGATTGGTATGGGGGCGGTGCTCCTGAATGGTTGCGTCATTGGCGAAGAGAGCCTCATCGGGGCGGCCGCCTTAGTCCGCCAAGGGATGATTGTCCCCCCTCGCACCCTTGTACTGGGTGTGCCGGCTCGCGTCGTTCGCGATTTGACCGACGAAGAACTGGCCCACCTTCGAGAGTCGGCTCCCCGCTATGTTGAGCGGGCCCGCTTCTATCGCGATCACCCGGTACGGCTGCCCAACCCGCAAGAGCGTGTCTAGCCGGACGCACGGGGCAGCGCTTACCGTATTGGGTTTGTCGTGGGACCGTCGCAGATTTATTCCCGAGGAAACGCCATGCCGGTCTGGAAGGAATCGCCGACCCAATCGATTGATCTGGATGGACCGCCTTCTCAGGTGGAGCCGTTGATTCGCCCGGTCGACGTGGTGCTGTTTGACGCGATGCTCGACCAATTTGCGGGTCTGGGGGGCGATACACAACGGCTGGCCGCGCAACTGGAGACGCTGCCAACCTTTGCGCGCCGGCAGTCGGAGTTCGGCTGGTGGGCGACGGCGCTGAACCGCGAACCGGTCGAGATTCTGCTGGCCAACGCCAGCTATGATGTGTTGCAGAGCCTGGGATGCTCGACCCTGGCCCTGGCCACCGCCGAGGGGCCGGTGCTGGCGCGGAATATGGACTGGTTTCCCGAACGGGAACTGGCGGTCGCTTCGCTGCGGCTCGAACTCCGCCGGGGCAGCGGGCCACCGATTGTGCTGGCCGGTTGGCTGGGCAGCGTGGGTGTCGTCTCGGGGCTGAGTCCGCGGGGATTCGCCATCGTGCTGAATGCCGTCAGCTCTCAAGAATCCCCAAACATGATGGGGGAATCGGTCCTGCTGACCATCCGCGACGTGCTGGAATCGGCCCGCGATTTCGACGAGGCCCTGGCGCGATTGACCGACACGCCCCTGGCGTGTTCCGGCTTGTTCACGCTGGTGGGACACGAGAACGCCCAACGGGCCGTCGTTGAACGCTCGCCCTCGCAGGCCGCCGTGCGACGGCCCCAAGGCGAAGAACCCCTGGTGGCGACCAACCACTATCTCCTGCTGGAAGAGGAACCCCAGCCCTTCGCCTCGCCAGCCATCGCCGAACTGGCCCGCACCGCTTGCCAACGCTTCAAAAGCCTCGAAGCCCGTTGGAGCCAGCACGATTCCACCACCCCGGTGTCCGACGACGCCCTGTTGGAATCGTTGTCCGACCCGCGGGTGATTCAGTCGATCACCGCCCAGCATGTGCTGTTCCGTCCCGCCCAGCAGTCGGCCCGGGTGTTCGTCCCGCGACGCTTAGTGGACGGTTGATGTGGATTTGGGTGGAATGCGAGGCCTGGGGCGACTGCGTTGCTTGCCTGGGTTGGGGGCCTGCCTAGAATGCCGGGCGATGCAAGAGTTTCGTTCTCGTCTGGAGGGTGTGGTTCATGTTCCGCACATGCTTGTCGTGGATGGTGGTGGGCCTGTTGATGGCGGTTCTGAGTCGGGGCGTGGCGGCCGACTCGGTGGCCGAAGCCGCCGTGCAACCGGCTCCGCTGGTGCTGACCGAAGTGGCCAAGTCGACCGCACCGGCCTATGAAGACACCGTGCGGTTGGCCCAAGGCCCCTATCCCTTGCGGGTCTACCCGGGCTACGCGAACTATCAATACTACACCGCCGGCGGTTATCCCTATCCCGGGCCGATCAACTACTACGGCTATGCCCCGTACTACGGCGGCTATCAGTACGGCAGCGGGTATCCGGTGTACCAGTACGGCACCTACGTTCCTTACTACTTCAGTCACCGTTCGTACTACTGGGGCAGTCGTCACTGACCGGCCCCGGTGCGCGACAGCCTGGACGGATCAGCAAGCATGGCCCAATCCGACACCCGGAGCCCACCGCCGGGCTGGATGCGTGTGACGTTGATGGCGGCGGCCGTTTACAACATCGCTTGGGGAGCCTGGGTGATCCTGGCGCCTCAAGCGATGTTTACGTGGGCGGGGATGGAGCCGCCGCGGTATCCCGAGATCTGGCAGTGCGTGGGGATGATTGTCGGCGTGTACGGCGTGGGCTATGCCGTGGCCAGCCGCGATCCGCTGACTCACTGGCCCATTGTGTTGGTCGGCCTGTTGGGCAAGATCCTGGGGCCGATTGGCTTTTTGGATGCCGCCTTGCGGGGCCATCTGCCTTGGGCGTGGGGGGCGACGATTCTGACGAACGATCTCATCTGGTGGATTCCCTTCGCCTTGATCCTCCGCGCGGCCTGGTTGCGGACTTCCGCCGCCGAAGGCCCAACCCCGGGGTGAGCCGTTGGAATCTCAGGCCCTGCCGGCGGCGGTGCTGGCCACGCAGTTGATCGCCACGTTGGCCATGCTGGGCATCATCTGGTACGTGCAGATCGTCCACTATCCGCTGTTCGCCCGGGTTCCGGTCGCGGTGTTTGCCGCCTTCGAGGCCGAACATCAGCGACGGACCACGCGGATCGTGGCCCCGTTGATGCTGGCCGAAGGCGCCTCGGCCGTGGGGCTGTGGATGTTGGCGTCCACCGCCTGGCAGCAAGCCGGGGCCAGCGTGGGACTGGTGCTGTTGGCCGTGGCGTGGGCCTCGACGTTCTTGTGGCAAGTGCCGTTGCACACCCAACTGGCCCAGGGTTTCGATCCGGCAATCCACCGGCGGCTGGTGCAATCCAACTGGCTCCGCACCACGGTGTGGAGCCTCCGCGGCGCGTTGGTCGTCGGGTTGGCGATTGGTTGACCCGTCGGAAACGCCACGCCTACAATCGGCCTGCACCGAGTGACGGGCGGGCAGGTTCGGCGTTGACCACGCGCCTGGCCGCGACGCGTACTGGTCGCCATCCGTCACGCCGACGACTCTGGGAACTTGATCCTTTCGTAATGCAGGCCTACATCCGACGACACCCCGGCCGGAGTTTGGCGGCAGGCGTGCTGCTGCTGGTCGTGGTGGCGGCGGTGTTGGCCGATGGAGTGGCGCCCTACGATCCCTACGCCCTGAGTGGCCCGTATTTGAGCGGTCCCTCGTGGCAGCATCCTTTGGGGACCGATCAGCTTGGCCGCGACCAACTCAGTCGCGTGATCCATGGCGGCAGACTGGCTTTGGTGGTGGCCGGTTCGGCGGTGGGATTCGCCTTGGTCGTGGGCACCGCTCTCGGCGTGCTGGCCGGCTTTGGCGGCGGTTGGATCGATGCCGCGGTGGCCCGCATGTTCGATGTGATGTTCGCCGTGCCCGAAGTGCTGTTGGCCTTGGCCGTGATGGCCGTGCTGGGGCCGGGTCTGGGGTCGATGAGCCTGGCCATCGGCATTGTCTACACGCCCATCTTCGCCCGCGTCGCCCGAGGAGCGGTGCTCAGCGGTAAGCGACGCCCCTTCGTCGAGGCCGCCTACGCCCTGGGTGTTCCCTGGCCCTGGGTGCTGTGGCGGCACATCCTGCCCGAGGCCACGCGCCCGCTGCGGGTGCAGACCACGCTGTCGTTGGCGTTCGCGATTCTGGCGGAAGCCGCGTTGAGTTTCTTGGGGCTGAGCGGTCAGACCGATGCGCCGAGCTGGGGCCTGATGCTGCGGCAAGGCAAGGACCTGATGGAATTGGCCTGGTGGCTGGCCGTGTTTCCTGGGCTGGCCATCTGCATTGTGGTCGTGTGCTTGAATGTGCTGGGCGACCGCGAGCCCTCGCGAAACTGAATGCCCCGGCGCCCGGGACCTTCCTCATCCATCGCGCTTTGTCCCGCCAGCGGGCCGCCGGGCGTTGCTTGAATAGCGGCCGCTTGACCGCACCGACCAGAATCCTAGAATCGGGGATTACTGGACACAAGAACAGTTTACCTGGGACGCTCCGCCGATGGCCCACACGATCCTGCATGCCGCCGATTTGCATCTCGACAGCAAGCTGCATGGCCTGAGCAGTTACGAGGGCGCCCCGGTCGACGCGATCCGCATCGCCTCGCGTCGGGCGTTGGAGAACCTGGTCGCAACGGCTTTGGATCGACGGGTGAGCCTGGTGCTGTTGGCCGGCGACATCTTCGATGGCGATCACGACGACTACAACACGGCCTTATTCTTTGCCAATCAAATGGCGCGGCTGGGCGAGGCCGACATTCCCGTGGTGTTGATCAGCGGCAATCACGATGCCGCCAGCAGAATGACCCGCACGCTGCGATTGCCCGGGCATGTGACCACGCTGTCGGTCGAGCAGCCCGATTCGGTCCGCTTCGAGGATCTGGGTGTGGTCGTGCATGGCCAGGGGTTTGCCACGCCGGCGGTGATGGACAACCTGGCGCTCGCCTATCCGCCGCCGGTGGCTGGGATGTTCAACATCGGACTGTTGCACTCCACGGTCGACGGGGCCGAGGGCCACGATCCCTACGCCCCTTGCCGCTTGGTCGAACTGCGCGACAAGCGCTATCAGTACTGGGCCCTGGGACATATTCACAAGCGGCAGGTGCTGTGCGAGGACCCCTGGGTCATTTATCCCGGCAACCTGCAAGGCCGACATATCCGCGAGACCGGCAGCAAGGGCTGCACGCTGATTCATCTTGAAGACGCCACCGCGACACGCATTGAACACGTTCCGCTGGACGTCTTCCGTTGGGAACGCTGTCGGGTTGCCCCGTCCGCGGCCGAATCGCCCGACGAGGTCCTGGCCGAGACCCTCGACGAGTTGGAGCAGCTTGTCGATGCCGGCGAAGGCCGGCCGCTGGGCATCCGGGTCGAGTTGTCGGGCCCCTGCCCGGCCCATATGGACCTGGTCGCTCGGCAAGAGGAACTCGTCGCGCAACTGCGTGCCGACGTGCAAGGGCGATTTGGTCAGCGGGTGTGGCTTGAGAAGATTCGCTTTCGGACACAACCGCCCCGTGAGGACATGGCCTGGGACGAGCCCGGCGGCCCCTTGGAGGCCATTGCCGAGGTTGTGGCCGAGTACCGCGCGCAGCCCGAGAAATTGGAACAGGTTCTGGCCGATAAAGCCATTCGCAGCCTGAAGAACAAGCTGTCGGGCATTTTGCCTCCCGGAGGCGAGCCCCAGCCCTGGCACGACGCCGCCGCCCTGGTCGAGTTGCTGGATGGGGTGGTGCCGTATCTCAAGGGTCGGCTGCGTCGCCCGGAAGGTTCTTAATGATCCCCGCACAACATTGCAAACAAGATTCGTATCGTTCTTAAACTTTTTGCTGATCCCTGCGCAATGCTGCAAAACAAATTCGTGGCACTGGTGGCTTGTCCACCAGTGTGTGGCCCAGTCGGACGGTGCCGGCCAAGTTGCTATGGCGAAAGCCCTCGAATAGCGCCGAAATCGTACGGAATAGCAGACGTTATCAAACACTGGTGGACAAGCCACCAGTGCCACAAACCCAAACTTCGACGGGAAGCTGTCACGATCCCTCACGGCATCGCAAACGAAACTCGTGCCGTTCCCAAACTTTTGTAGCAATCAGTAGGCCAAACGTTTTTCCAACACATGGATCCACCGCAACGCTTGCAAGAAACCGCACGGGGCGATTGCGCAAGTCCGGCTCGCCCGGCATGACACGAATACCGATCTCCTGACATCGTACATTTGACACGACAATCATGCGCATCGATCGATTGGATTTGTTGGCCGTTGGTCCGTTCAAAGGCCACACACTCGACTTCAGTGCGGGTCAGCAGGGCCTGCACCTGATTTATGGTCACAACGAGGCCGGCAAGTCTTCGGCCTTGCGGGCGATTGGCTATTGGCTGTTTGATTTTCCCGTGCAGATGAAGCACGATGATTTTCGTCAAGACATCGGCGGTTACCGGGTTGGCGGCCGGCTCCGCGATCATCAGGGCGTCACGCTGGGATTTGTGCGGCGTAAGGGCTCCAAGAATAAGACGCTCGACGAACAGGGCGCGAAGCCCATCGACCCCAAGCATGTGGAAGCCATGCTGGGCGGACTCGACAAAGAAACCTTCGAAAGCCGCTATGGTCTGAATCACCCGCGATTGGTCGAGGGCGGTGCCGAGATTGCCGAGAACAAGGGCGATTCGGGCTCGATTCTGTTTACCGCCGCGGGCCTGGACCATTTGCAGAAGGCCCGCGACCAACTGGAAGAGACAATCAGAGGGCTGTTCAGCCCATCGGGCAACGCCCGCAACCAGACGATCAATGCCAATCTGCGGAATTGGGACGAGGCTCAGGGGCGGGTTTGTGAGGCCCGGGTCCCGACTCAGCGGCAGATCGAGCGCCAAGAGTTGGAATCCAAGCGGGACACGAGTCAAATGCGCCAGCGTGAGCGCGAGGCCCAACGCGAGTGGTTGCGTCGTGTGCAGCGTGCCCTGCCGCTGCTGAGTGTCCGTACCGAACGGGAAGCCGCCGTCGCCGCGACCGCCCAGTGGACGTTGCTGGAGTCGGGCTTCACCGAGCGGCGCTCGACCCTGGAGATTGAACGCGCCACGCTCGGCGATCAACGGGAACTCACCCAGCGGAAGCTCGACGAGCTGAACGAGCAACTGGCCGCGCTCTCAGAGGACAAGCCGATTCTGGAGGTCGACGCTCGGGTGGAAGCCCTGCGGCCGGAATTGGGGAAATATCAAAAGGCCCAGGCGGACCGCGGTCACCTGGTCATCAAAAAGGCGGCGATTGAGAGCGAGATCGAAGCGAGGCGGCAGGAGCTGCTGCATGAAATCGAGCAGGTCGATCCCCAGCACCTGACCTCGATTCAACGCAAGCGGATCACCGATCTGGGCCTGGACTACAAGGCCCGCGAAGCCGCCGTGGCCACCGCCGAGGGCGAACTGGCCGCCGAACAGAATCGCATCGCCGACATCGAGCAGAAGCTTAAACAATGGGAGAAGTTGCCCGCTTGCGACACCTTGGAGCGCAGCGTCCACGCCGCCGTCGAGGCCGGACGGCTGACTGATCAAGCACGCGTCGCCCACCAGCGATGTCATCAGGCGTTTCAAGCGGTGTTGGTGGCCGTTCGGCAATTGCACCTGCAACCGCCTTGGCTGAGCGAGGCACTGGCCACCGGCGATGAGACTTCCGCCGAAGGCTGGTTGCATCGGCTGGAGGCCTTGCCGCTGCCGCCCGAGGCCCGCCGGAGCGCGTTGGCCGCGCGACTCGCCGAGCTTGACCAACAGCACCGCCACCTCACGGGCCAAGGCGAGCAGCTCGACCAACGGATGGGCCAGCAGCAAGGGGAACTCGACGTCCTGGCCGCTCAAGGCGACGTGCCTTCGCGTGACGAGTTGGCCCGGGTTCGCTCTGAGCGTGACCGGGTCTGGGAGTGGGTGCGACGGCGGTTGGCCGGCGACGACCAACTCACCCCGGAAGATCAAAACGGGTTGCTGTCCGCTTTTGGTAGCCAGGACCCGGTGGTCGCCTACCCCACGGCCGTGGCCAAGGCCGATCAACTGGCCGATCGGCTCTGGCAACAAGCCGAGCAAGTGGCACACCGCGAGAACCTGCGGCGAAACCTAACGCAAAGCCAGGACCAACGGGACGATGTGGACCAACGGCTGGCCGCGCTGGCCGAGGAGCGACAAGCCTGGCAGGCCGAGTGGCACGCCCTGTGGCAGCCGCTTGAGATGGTCCCCGATGATTCGCCCGCCGCCATGGACGAGTGGGTCAAGCGGCTGGGGGCCGCCCGCGAGAAGGCCGAGGCCTGGCGGATCCAGGTGCTGGAGGCCCAGGCGGCCGAAGCGGGCATCGCCGCGCATCGCAAGGCCTTGGCCGAGGGGCTGCGTTCGGTCGGCGTCGAGGCGACCGACAGCGAGGAATACGATTCCCTGTTGGAACGCGCCAAGAGCCAACTCGCCCGATTGCTGGCCGAGGCCAAGCAGCGCGATGCCCAGCAGTCGCGGCTCGCCGATTGTCAATCACGACGGCACGACCTGACCGCACGGCGGCAACGGGCGTCGGCCGACCTGGAGCAATGGCGCGGCCAATGGGCCGAAGTCATGACCGCCGTGGGACTCGACCAGCGGGCTCAGCCGGGCTTGGCCAGCGAGGTGATCGGCCTGATGGACACGATATTGAAGAAGCAGGACGAGGCCCGCGGCCTGGATGAGCGGATCCACGGTATTGATGCCGATGCCCAGGTGCTGACGAAACAGGTCCAGGCACTGTGTGGCGAGCTGGATTGTCAACCCGGCGACGAGCCCATCGAACAACGCGTGCGGCAATTGGAAGAGCGACTGCGCAGGGCGCGGGAGACGCGCACCCAGCGGCAACAGCTTCTCAAACAGCAGGCCAGCGAGGCCGAGCAGTGCGAAACCACAGCCACGAGCTTGCGGCGGATCGAGGCCCAACTCGACGACTTGTGCCGCGAGGCCGGTGTCCGGCGTTGGGAGGAACTGCCCGAAGCCGAACAGCGAAGCAAGCAACGCAAGGATGCCGAAGCCGCGTATGAGCAGTGGCGGAACAACCTGGCACAGCACGCTGGTGGCGAACCGCTGGAGACCTTTGTCGCCAAAGCCCAGGCCGAAGACGCCGACACCTTACCAAGCCGCATCGCCGAACTGGACCGCGAGATCGCCGAGCTGGATCAAGCCCGCCAGGAACTCTCGCAGGACATCGGCCGCTTGGGCAGCCAGCTCAACGCCGGCGATCTGGCCGCCCGTGCTGAGGCCGAGTGCCAACTTCTGGCCGCCGAGATTGAGGAAGACACCCGGCGCTATGTGCAAGCCCGCCTGGCGGAATGCGTGCTGGCCGAGGCGATTGAGCGGCATCGCGAACGGAACCAGTCCCCGGTGCTGAAACTGGCCAGCACGATGTTCGCCAAACTGACCGGCGGTTCGTTTCAGGAACTGCGGGCCGAACCGTCCGATACGACCGTGGTGCTCACCGGCGTGCGGCCCGATGGCACCGTGGTGGGTGTGCAGGGCCTGAGCGATGGCTCCCGCGATCAGCTTTATCTCGCCCTGCGATTGGCCAGCTTGCAGGCCAGCCTGGACGAGCACGGACGCCCGCCGATGCCGCTGATCTTGGACGATGTGTTTATCCAGTTCGACGACGCCCGCAGCGCCGCGGGCTTGGAGATCCTGGGAGCCATGGCCCGCGATGTGCAAATCCTGTTCTTTACGCACCACGAGCGGTTGGTCGAGCTGGCTCGCGAGGCCGTGCCAAGCGATCAACTCTTTCTGCACCGGCTCGAACGTGACGGAGGCTGATCCTGTCGCCGTGAAGTCGGCTCGAAGCGCGGTGCCGCGGACTAGACCCAGTAGCGCTTGGGCTCGAAGTCGATGGTGGTGGCGGGCAGCGCCTGGGCGAGGGGTTCCAGGTGTTCGGGCCACAGCGAGCCGGTCAGCCTGAGGTGCTCGAGCCGGCCCAGCGGTTCGAACTGCCGCGGGGCTTGCTCGCCCAAGGGCAGGTTCTCGGCCGTCAGGCTTCGCAGCGCGGGAAAGCGGGCCAGCACCGCCAGATCGTCCAAGCCGGTCTCGCTCACATCCAACGCCCGCAACCGCGGCAAGCTGGCCAGCCGGGCCAAGCCGGTGGCGGTGATGGGTCGCTCGGCCAGCAGAATCTCGGTGATCTCGGGCAGGGCCGCCAGGTAGGCCAGGTCGTTGTCGGTCACGGGGCATTCCCGGCAATCGACCCGACCCCACGGGTCCACCGGTTGCTCGTCAATCAGTACCTCCAGCGCGCCCCACGCGGTGCGGCGTCGGGCGTCGGGCGGCAATTCCTCGAACCGCTTGCGTCGCAGGGCCTTGCTGCGATCGAGACCCGCCTGAGACGCCAGGCTGCCCTCAATCGTCAGGGCAAACAATCGCGGCAACTCGGCCAGGGCGGCCAGCCCCTGGTCGGTGACTTGGGTCCAACGCAGGTCCAGCCGCTCAAGCCCCTTGGCCCCACACAGTGCCAGCAGATGCGTGTCGTCGATGGGGCAGTTCGCCAAACTCAACCGACGCAGGCTCGGGCAGCGAGCCAGCCGCTCAAGCACTGCCGGCGCCACGGCCTGACCGCTGAGGTCGACGAACTCCAATCCGCCCCGATGGAATCTTGCCCGCACCGCCCGACACCCTGGCCCCAGCCACTCGGCCAACCAGGCCAGTTGGTAGCTGGCCAGCAATAGCTCTTCACGTTCGGACAGCGCCCGCCACCGCGAGCCGCCGGGGGTGGGGCTCATCGCCGCGCGGAGGGTCTGCACGCGGACGAATTCCCCGCGGGCGGACTGCACCGGGTCGGCTTGCTCGCCGAGCCAATCGGCCCAGGCCCACACGGCGGTCTCGTCGCCAGCGTGTGCGGCGGCGTGGGCAAGCGATTCGGCCCGAGCAAGAGACACGGCCATACGGAAAACTCGATGCGAGACGAGGGGTCTGCCAAACGGAGGGTTGGGTAATCCACCACTGGGGTGGGCGAGCCCTGCGCGGACGCCGCCGCGCTGCTAAATCCTACGCATCAGGTGCATGTTTGGATCAAAACGTTTTGATGACCGTGCCGCCATCAACCGTCAGCACGGTTCCCGTGACGTAGCTGCCGGCCTCGGTGGCCAGCAGCAGCGCGGGACCGACCAACTCGTTGGGGTCGCCCCAGCGGCCCAGGGCCGTCCGCGAGGCGAACACCGCCTTCTGCTCGTCGGTCAGAATCGATCCGGGCAGGTCGGTCAGAAACGGTCCTGGAGCCAGGCAGTTGACGGTCACGCCGAACTCGCCCAGATCGAGCGCCTGGCTGCGGGCCAGACCAATCAGGGCGCTCTTGGTGGCCGAGTAGCTGCTGCGTTCTTCTTTGCTAGCCAGGCCCATGATCGAGCTGATATGAATAATCCGCCCCCATCGCCGCTGTTTCATGCCCGGAGTCAACGCCCGACAGATCGCCATGCCGCTGGACAGGTTGAGTTCGAGGATGCGGTCCCACTGCTCGTCGGTGACGGCGTCGACCGCCTGGGGGACGTTGGATCCGGCGTTGTTGACGTAAATGTCGACCTGGCCGAATCGCTCCAAGGCGGCCTGGGCCAGTCGCTCGGACTCGCTGCGTCGCGACAGGTCGGCCACGACGGCCAGCCCCTGGCGGCCGGTGCCCTCCAGAATCTCGGTCAGTGCGGCGTTCAACTCGGCCTCGTTGCGGCTGCAGATCACCACGTCGGCGCCGCTTTCGGCAAAGCCCCGGGCCATGGCCTTGCCCAATCCCTTGCTACCCCCCGTGACGAGGGCCACACGGCCATCCAGACGAAAACGATCGAGGTGTGCCATCGGGAAACGATCCGGTTGGTGGGAGGTTGTCAACTTTCGGGGTTTTGCCAATCATGGCAGATTATCCGATTGCCGCGGCGTGCCTCAATGGCAGCTTCCCGCGAAACACGGCTCACCCTGAGTTGAACCCCGACCTGTGACTGGGATAAACCACCATTCGAGGGCCGAATTGTCACGAACTTTCTGGCTGAAAGCTAGAAAACGCCAAGCCCGGGTGTTAGTATCATCACTAGGTCGGCGGGTGTGTGCAGGCCGTCCCCTAGATTTCGGTAGTGGGGAAGACTGGCCGGTGGGAGCCACGGGCCGGCAATTCCGTCAACCGGAAAATGAACTTCGGGCGATCGAGATTCATGAGTGACCATGCGACGGAGACCCTGGTCCGTCCCACCCGACGGACCGCGACCGAGGCGCGCTCCAAGCCCCAACCACGCTATCATGTCGTGCTTTGGGACGATCAGGACCACACCTACCCCTATGTCATGCGGATGGTGATGGAGCTGTTTGCTCGCAGCGAGGGCGAGGCCTACGAAGCGGCCCAGACGGTGGATCGGGACGGGCGAGTCATTCTGCTGACGACGACCAAGGAGCACGCGGAGTTGAAGCGAGACCAGATTCACGCCTACGGTCGCGATCCATTGGTCGAACGATGTGTGGGAGCCATGACCGCCACGATCGAACCAACATCGTGAGGACCTTGGGCGGCCCTGCCTGGCGGGCTTGATGGGAATCCGCCGCGGCGGAACGGCTTGTGGCGGCCAGTCCAACAAAATGCCAAATCATTGAGTAAGATTGAGGGGTCGCGATCGCGTCCGATCTCGGCCAAACGGGGCAGTCGCCCCCAAACGTCTTGGGTGGGTG